>DQIQ01000024.1 GCA_003942085.1 Thermoplasmata archaeon
GACAACGACGGTGCTTCCACTAATTGACACTGACATGCCGAATTCGTTGCCATTGGTGCCATCTGATGCGTTGATCTTTGCTTCTTGCGTCCAGGTCGTCCCGCTACGAGTATAGATATAGGCCGCTCCGATGAATGTATCCTTCCATCCTGCTCCAACCACGACAGTATCTCCGTCAATGGATACAGAAACACCGAAGGCATCTTCGAGTGCTGCATCAGAAGCAGTGAGTTTTTGTTGCTCTGTCCATGTGATGTCCGTTCGCGTAAACACGTACGCTGACCCGGTGCGAGCATCATCGTAGACCGATCCTACCACGGCAGTATCTCCAGACAAGGAAACCGACCAGCCGAACTGATCCTCAGGTTGTCCATCGGAAGCAGAAAGTTTAGCCTCTTGGTTCCAGGTGGTTCCCGTGCGTTTGAAAATATAAGCTGATCCTGCCCAACTATCTCCAGCATATGATGCTCCAACAACAACATAATCCCCATTGATGGAAACCGAAAATCCAAACTCGTCAGCAATGATGCCGTCTGAGGCTAGCAGTTTTGCTGCCTGAGTCCAGGTAGTACCTGAGCGTGTAAAAACATATGCTGCCCCTGTCCATTCATTATCACCAGGTGCTCCGATGATGACCGAATTGTTGTTGATGGCAACCGAATAGCCAAAGTTTTTACCAAGAGTACTATCAGAAGCAATCAGTTTTGCTTCCTGTGTCCATGTGGTCCCATTGCGTTTAAAGATATACGCCGACCCATTTAATAAATAATTAAATCCTTCCCCTACAACAGCATAATCCCCATCGATGGAAACAGAATAACCAAATATGCGTTCGGGTGCTGCGTCTGATGCGGTTATTTTTGCTATCTGCATCCAATCCGAGCGTACACTGATCAGATCCTTTATATTATTTTTTTCAGAGAAAGTTCTATTCATAATTTTTATATCGTGTGTTGTTCCAGCAACAGATAACACAGGAACACATACTACCAGCATGCACGCTAAAAAACATAATATCTTCCTTTTCATATTTTATAGCCCCCTTATGATTACTAATTCCTAGTTAGTATTTAAAAGTTTTTCAGAGGATAAAATCTGCAACGGTAGTAATGACTCATCGTTATTTTATCCGGATGCATTTTTGTGTTTGAAGAAATAAAGTTACTTTTCATTCGAACATATAAACAAATGTTCAGCGACAATCTACGATAAATCTGAAAATAGTTAAAACCAGAGTTAATTTCCTGAATGTTTTAATAATTAAGAGAAATAACTTCTTTATAAAAAACTCTAAAAAACTTTCATTATAATCACGCATGTGACGGGGGAATTATAAAACCTTGTTTACTCGATACCACTTTGAAATCCTGGCAGATCAAGAGTACCCCAGTCATCATGGTCGTTTTTTCCGCGAGACCCATCTGAATAGTCGATGAGTGCATAGGTGTACCCGTAATTCATGCAGCTTTTATAGGGTCGCCATTTCCACCATCCCACTTGCCAGGGATAATAGTCGCTCGTATCATGACCACCAGGGATTGCAATGTCTAGGGTATGGCCAAGCTCGTGCATATAGACACTTGCATAGGCGACAGCCCTTCCTGCGACATATCGATGTTTGTCGACTCGTTTACTTGAGATCTGGTATGCGCCCCAATAGTTGTCGTCTGCACCAAAAACATATCCTGCGTACGTCGCATCGTAGACCAGTAACCCGTAGTGAAACACACCTTTTCTCCAGTTGTTGTTATCTCCATGGAGGAAGTACTCTCGGTATATTGCGGTGAGTTCTTCGCGAGGAGTTATATTGATAAATGGTATCATTTCTCCGCCGCCCATCGATCCATCATCCAAATGAAGGAAGATATTGTATCGATCAAATGCATCCCTGATGAGCTCCTTACTCAACTCAGGAAGAAGGCTCGCTGGTTCTCCATTTGGTCCTGCCTCCATCTGGTCAAGCTCCACAAAGATATCTCTTCTAAAAGGATCTGACCCCCATTGTGATGTCAGATACTCCTCAACGTTACTGAGTCCATCATTGTCAGGATCCATATGGGCATGGTCTTCCCACACAAAGGGATCATAAATCCATTCGAATCTCCAACTTTGCGAATGGTAATCATAGTCGATAATACTTCCCCATTTGAATTCCCACTCTATGGGAACACCATCGCCGTCGTCGTCTCTGCCTGTATCATTTACGGCAGGGTCCGTGTGATAAATATTTACTTCTGTCCAATAGGGTATTTTGTCCCCGTCGTAATCATTTTGAGTGATATCAAACAGTACTAAGCAATCTCTGTCATCCTGGTAGATGCTATTGTCATCGCATCCATTCAGTCGGCCGTACCCGCTCGGATCAGCCCATGCTGAATAGGGATAGTTATAATCGTCCCCCGTCCAGTGTGCTGTTTTTAGGTTATAGTCGAGGGCGATGTCGTATTTGTTCAGCAGTACTCCACTGTTATCATTGAGGTCACAAATTTTCTTAAGACCTAAATTCCAGTCCCATAGTTGGATCTTTACCGAGACGTTTTCTTGATCATCTGGTACGTTGAGTGTTGCGGACCAGGGTTCTTTTACATAGTTCTGATTGAACCATATTTTACTTTTAAATTTCACATCATTGATGTAGACGATAACAAAAAAGTCTGGTTTTCCGATGTCATCAATTTTGTCCAACGCTCGTATTTCCTTTATGGTGACCGTGACTTCTAAATCCACTAAAGGATCGATATCTACATTGTCATCATACGATGAACTTTGTGAGTGGTTCGTAGGAGAATTATTACCTTTTGTTATTCCGTCATTCGTCGATGCCTTTGGACTTTTGACCGCTGATACGTTAATAGAAAAAATAAGAACCCCTATCATGAGCAGGCATACTATTTTTTTGTGTATCTTCATAAAACTATCCCCTTTTTATTTATATTTTATATATTAATTAAATATTTGATAGCTATATAAATTAATGTATTGCTACTATTTAAAATTAACACTTGTTAATTAATAATGGCCTTCTGTACAATTATAAAGGATATAAATAGGCGAAGAATATCTGAAAATAAACCTGAAGAAACGCTACTGCAGTTGATCAAAAACCAGGGGGAAAAATAAAGATTTGGCTCGAAAGACTATTATCGTATGACCACTGCATCGCTTAGCGTTCTGAAATCGCTATCTGTCGTTAACAACCGTTGATGTATCGATCGTGCGCTAGCAAGGACGATACCATCGAGAAGGACGAATTTCGTCACACCTTTTTTGCGTTCCGTATATTTGATGTGAGCGGCCTCATAGCATATATTTTCGTTCAGCGGTATGATGTTCAGTATTTGTTTGAGTTTATTGATTCGTTTTTCTGGGTCGATATGATTTTTCAGGCACCAATCAGCGATTTCTCCTATCTGAACGATTGATATGAAAATGGGTTTATCCTTGATGTAGATGTAGATGTCCTGGAATTTTTTCGAGTCTTTGTCGTTGCGGAAGATTTCAATTATGATGGATGTGTCTAAAAACATTAGTATCGGTCCTCTTTTTCTCTCTTAAAAGAGGTTTTCTTTTTATCAACGCCGGTTAATTCGAAAATTAACTCGTTTCTTTTGGTTGTGTCAGAGGGCATGATGGCGACATGGATGACGTCTCCTTTGTGAAAACCAAGTCCTTCGATGATATGAGCGGGAACAAGGATGCCAAGTGAGTTTCCTATTTTTCTTAATCGTGCTTCAAATACTTCTGCCATACTTTATGTTATAACGTTATAACTTCATAAGGTTTTTGGTAAAAAATGATAAAAACCCCTGATTTGAAGGTTTTATCAGATAGATTTCTTTCAGAGTATATTGACCTGAAAAACTTTTAAAACAGTGGTTGATGTCCTTTTAACTGTTCATGGGCCAGTGGTCTAGTGGTTATGACGTCGCGCTTACAACGCGGAGATCGCCGGTTCAATTCCGGCCTGGCCCACTTACCTCTCTCGGAGAGTTTCCAGTCGAAACCAAGGTATTTTGGCTGTTTGTTGGTTTTAGCGTGTTTTCCTCTTCCGCTTGTTCATGGAATTTAAGGACACGCTTCACCCAGTCGTATGGTGCTTGGTTGTAGTATTGTTCCGCATATTGGACGTAGTTCATGGTCGTCTGGATCTTCTCATGTCCGAGCCAGTTTTTGACGGGTATGACGTCGAAGGTGTCGGTGGATACTTTCTGTTCGATGAGTCTGGAGACTGCACACCAGTGTCTCATGTCATAGGGTTGGAAATCTTTCCAGACCTGTTTGCCGTACCTGCTGAGTTTGTGTCCAAGGTGTCTAACGGTGAGTGGTCGTCCATCGGGTTGGAGATAGAATGCGTCTTTGCTGTGTTGGTTTGCGACTTTAGGTCGCCAGTGGTCAATCCAGTTCTTGAAGCTCTTGTGTGTCTTTGAAAACAGGAGTTGTTTTCCTGGGAAGAGTGTTCGTTGTGATCGATGTTTCTTGACTTCGGTGATCACGATGTATCCGGTGCCGTTGTCGTTGATGATCACATCATTGGTGGTCAGCTCGCAGATTTCACTTGGGACACGCCAGCCGATGAGGAAGCTGTGGCAGAAGAGATACTTACGAGATAGAATTTCACTGGACCTGGTCCATAACGGAGATCTGACTAACCTCGGAGACTATTACATGCCTCTGGTACGGAGGGATTGGTATTCTCTCAATATTTCTTTGGATCAAGATCATATTTATGTCACCGTTAATAACAATAATTTCAAAGCGTGGTCGACGATATTTGACTTGACGGATGATACTTTATCAACAGGAACTATTGGAATGTGGAGCTGGAAGAACCAGCAAGCATTATTCGACGATATCCTCGTCGAAAACGAAGGTACGCCTCTGTTTACTGAAGACTTCGACACTGGACAAATGATGCATGGTTGGGAAAAACATGATGGTGGAACTTGGAGCATTACTGAAAGACTAATCGATCAGGAAGATTTCTATATCCAGCCGGATTTTGTCTACCGCCTTCTTTTATTGACTGCACATTACAACGAAGATAATATCCTCTATTTAAGTGCAGACAAATGGCGGGATGCCGATGGTGATGGAATTAACGATGCTATTGTGACGACAAGAAGTAATTTAAGAAATGCATTAAGTGATTGGTTGAAACCGTCGACTTATGAAAATAATCTTGCGTTAGTCTACATTTTCGACCATGGATTCAACGATGGAATGTTAGAACCCGTAGAAGAACAAACGGAGAAGGGCAGTAGTTTTGAAATTGATAATAATAGGAATGGACGTATGGATCTTTTAATGGGAGCAAAACATACGACACCATTTAGTGGAGACCCCGTATACGATATAACGGTCAAGTCATGGCTGCCTCGATATAAAGCAGGATGGTTGACTTTCATCATCGAAGCATGTTACATCGGTGGATTCCGAAAAATTGGATACCATCCATTCGATAAACAAAATATTATTACAATGACGTCTACAACATGGAATACATCGGCCGGAGGTCGCACCGGAGAAGATTGGCCTGCTTTCTCAAATACCTTATTCATGGCAATGGCTGATGGTAGAACTGATTTCGCTCATGCATTCGACCTCGCTGATCAATTTGTCAATGAAACCGATTTCCAAAGTGTCTGGACAATTATTGATCAGAATGGGATTAATCGCAAGACGGACTCGAGGCTTGATGACAATGGTGACGGACAAGGGAGTTCATATCCTCTTTATCTAACAGAGGATGGATGGTGGGCATCACGCACTGGTTTATAAAGCGTTTACAAAAATATATTAATACAGAATAGCTAATATTAAAAAGGAACTGTATAAAATGTTTAAAAAAATTTGTACCATAGCCTTGTTGCTATTATTAGTTATAGTAGCAACCATGATTAATGTTCAGGGAAAAGATAATCAAGGGACAAACAGATTAATAACATCTGATAGTCCTTTACCGTTGATAAAGACGTGGAAGATAACCATAGAACGACCTGGCGTCGATTCTGGTGATGCCATTGAACAGACATCCGATGGTGGATATGTCATTTTTGCATGCAAACCATCATCAGCTTGGATTATCAAACTTGACCCTTTCGGCCACCAAGAATGGGAACAGACATACGGGGGGTTAGGTTTCGACGGTTTCTGTGACGGTCATCAGACAAGTGATGGCGGGTACATAGCCGTCGGTGGCACAGATTCCTATTCTGGAAATCTTGATGTCTACCTGGTGAAAACCAATAACAACGGGTTGGAAGAATGGAGCAAGTATTATGGAGACTCAGAAGATTGCTGTGGACGGGCAGTATACCAGACTAAAGATAACGGGTTCATCATAGTAGGGATGATTCAAAGAGAATTTATCTGGCTCATTAAAACAGACGCCCAAGGCAACGAATGCTGGAACCACACATTCCAGGATGGGACCATGAACGCTGGATTTTCGGTACAGCAAACAAGCGACGGTGGCTACATCATCGCCGGGTTGCGATATTTTGACTATAAACATCTTAATGATGCAATACTTCTCAAGACTGATGCAAACGGTATAGAACTATGGAGGAACACCTTCGGAGGAACCAGAGATGACGAAGCATACTCTGTCCGTCAGACCTGCGACGGTGGATACATCGTCTATGGCGATTCAGACTCGTTCGGCGGTAGCTGGCTCATTCGCACCGACAATCTTGGTCACGAGATCTGGAACCGCACCTATTACGGAATTGCCGAAGGTACTGTCGATATTACAGATGATGGCGGATTCGTGTTCGCGGATTGTGGTTTTTCATTACTTCGGGATACTCAGATGCGCATCATAAAAACTGATGAAAAGGGAAATCTGAGATGGGTCCGTCTCATCGGGGGTTGCTGGGGTGAATGGGGACATTGTGTGCGCCAGACAGACGACGGTGGTTACGTCGCTATCGGACTTACGATTGACACCAACTCATATGAAGAGGATGTATTTGTCATTAAGACAAACAGTCAGGGCAGGATTCATTTAGATATCAAGGATCCGTGGCGTCATCCATTGATTTCCAGGTTCTTGTGGTTCCTTGAATACTACTTCGGCTCGTTCCAACAGCTTTAGGCAATGACTAAGGCATCTCCAATAAAAATATAGATGATTCCATTAGTAACGATTTCAGCAGGAGCATCCTGAATATTGCATGGCCGACCAAAAATTTTTTTCTATTCAAAATAGTTATAAGACAAGAATATAACCGCTAAATCATACCTCATTTTTACTCACTAAAGTAAATCCTGCTCCTCTGAAAGATATCGATAAATGCTTCATTTCTCCGTAGAAGGAAATGATACAGGAATCGTTTGAAATGATTCTCCCATTGATATTGTCCCTTGAAAACATGAAGGAAAATCACACAATACCCATTTTCTAGAAAGATACGTTTTCTGTATTCATAACTAAACTCCTTAGAACCGCACACTTCAAGGTAGATTCCGAACTGGGTGAGATAGAAATCTGGTGTCCAGACACGAGGTCGTCCATCACCGTCCCAGACAAACACCGGTTGTTCGTACACCCATTCGATATTCATTTTCCGTAGATACTCAGCAACTTTCTTCTCAGAATACGTCATCCTTGACGATGAATCTTTCATGATCAAACCTCCAAAAAGTGAAAAAAAGAAAGAAAAATTAAGAAAATTTTTAGTGAGAAATAGGTTTGATCGCTCAAGACCAAGATGAGATAAAAATCGTCTTTTCTTGGTCTGTTTCTCTCCTGTTTACTCTGGTGGGTTCGGCCTGGCCCACTCATCTTTTCATTTTCATCTCTTTTTCAGGAAAACATAATATATTCAGTCAGTAATAATAAGTAGAATAATCATATGAAAACAAAACTCATTGGCATCATCCTTTCAGTTCTCCTGCTTTTACCTGTCCTTTCGGCAGCAACCAGCGTGCAACCCACCGATAAACAAGGAATTTCCTACCCTTCCAACAATGATTCGTCCTTTGACCGCCTCATCACCATGTTACTCAAAATCGGCCATTATCCAGGCATGTCCGCCTGCCTCGTTCACAATACCACGGTCGTATGGGCGAAAGGATACGGCCAATACGACATCGAAGCGCACAAACCAGCGACAGAACAGACCATCTACATTGTCGCCTCTATTACAAAGACAATCACCAGTACCGCACTCATGCAACTGTATGAACAAGGATACTTTTCTCTTGATGATGACGTCAACACCTATCTGCCGTTTGCTCTCAGGAACCCGAATTTTCCCAACGACCCTATCACCATTCGGATGATCCTTTCGCATTCCTCAAGCCTGAACAAAGACCCGTTGTCGTATCATTGGTTCAATTACTCCCATGCACCACCCATCCCCTGGTACCCCAGCCCCTGGCTTCAGGAGTACCTTCTCCCTGGCGGCACCTTCTACACCCCGGAGATTTGGGATACTAAAAATCGCCCGGGGGAATACATGCAGTATGCGAACATCAACTTTGATCTCGTCGCCTATTTGGTGCAGATCTTCTCTGGGCAACCGTTCTACGAATACTGCAATGACCATATATTCACCCCGCTAGCAATGACCCGCACTGGTTTTCGTCTCCCTGATTTACCTATCGATGACGTCGCCATCCCCTACCTGCATCAAAACAGAACCTACGAAAAACTCCCCTACTACCAGGTCCTCCACTATCCGATAGGAGGATTGATGACGACGGTGGTGGATCTCTCCCACTTCCTCATCGCTCAAATGAATTATGGGGTCTATAATGGGACACGGATCCTTAAAAATGAAACTGTTACGCTCATGCATACGATTCAACCCCCGGGAAACATATATTATAATTTTCACTACGGGCTGGGATGGATGATTGTCAAAACACCTCTTGGAAAAAACGTGTACGGGGGGCATAGCGGCGATATCCCTGGAGTGCACACCCGCATGTTCATGGATCAATCAGACAATACCGGCATCATCTGCTTCTTCAACTCAGACCGATCCTCATCCATGAAAAAGCTTGTTTCACTTATTATTCAGAGCCTCCTGTTCTCAAAAGCGGAAGATATCTTTTAAAAATAAACGAACATAAAATTAAAAAATAATCAACGTATTCCCCGCCTGGTGGGATATCTTATGAACATCCTTGTCAACCTAGGCGACTTCATAAACCAGCTCTTCAGAGACAACAACCTGAGCGTTAACGCTCTCGTCGGCGAAAGCATTGCAGCAGTGCTCCTCTTTGCTCTATCGCTGATCATAGGATGGATCGTCTACCATCTCTTCGAGCATTACTTCAGCAAATGGGCGAAAAAAACAAAAACGACCCTTGATGATGAAATCATTAAAAACACGAAACGACCGATATACTTTTTTGTTCTCATCGTCGGGTTCTACTACGCTATAGACCAACTCTCCATCCTGAAAACCTATCAATTTTTCATCGTACAAATCTTCCTTGTCGCTGAAGTTTTCCTTGTCGCTTATATCATCACCCGGATCATCAACGTGCTTCTCTCCTGGTATGCAGAAAGAATGGTAAAGACCGGGAAAAAAGCGGTCAGCAGCAACATCCTGCTTGTGTTCAAGAAAGTCCTGCATGTGTTCGTCTACATCTTCGCGTTCCTGTATCTCCTCTACGTCAGCAGGATTGATCTTTCTGGTGCGGTCGTCGGACTTGGAGTCACCGGTATCGCTATTGCGTTTGCGCTCCAATCAATCCTTGGGGATGCGTTCAGCGCGTTTACCATTTACTTTGACAGGCCCTTTGAGATCGGCGACTATGTCATCATCGGTAACTATGAAGGCACCATCACCAACATCAGCATGAAATCCACACGGATGAAACTCCTCCAGGGTGAAGAGCTGGTCATCTCAAATAAAGAAATCACGGGAGGAAGTCTTCGTAACTTCAAGAAAATGGAAAACCGCAGGGTGGCCTTCTCTATCGGAGTTACCTATGATACGTCGCTGGAGAAGCTAAAAAAGATCCCGGTTCTGGTCAAAAAAATTATTGAAAAATGTAATGATGTCGAGTTCCAGAGAGTGCATTTTAAGGAGTATGGGACGTTCAGCCTCAATTTCGAAGTCGTCTATGTCATGAAAAGCCCTGATTATATCAAATATCTGGATATCCAGCAATCCATCAATTACGCTATCAAAGAGGTATTTGAAAAAGAAAAAATCGATCTGGCGTTCCCGACCCAAACCATCCTTTTAAACCAAACCAACACACCGTCAAAGGGAAATCAGATATAACCATTTTTATTGGTTTATTAAAAAAATTAAAACGATGGATTATTTCTCCTGGATTTAATCAATAATTGTTACCTTGATGTTATGGGTGATTTCGATGAGTGCGCCTTCCGTTCGTTTCCCCATGCTGCAATTCACCACCGTCGTATCTCCTGAGGTTGTCATCCCAGGGTCCTCATGGATATGTCCGCATAAAACCAGTCGTGGCTTGCATGTTTCCACTAGGTGACGTAATGGTTTGCTGCCGCCATGGCTCCCGATGAACATCTTGTCCTGTTGTTTGAACGGCGGGACATGGGTTACCAGGACGCTTGTGGCATCCAGAGCCTTGTTCAGCGGTTTTTTCACTGTCCCGTCATCAATCGTAATATCAGCAAGCGTGGGAGGGATCTCCCGTCCGATCCCAACAAATGCAACCCCCTTAATCATGACCCGTTTCAGGTGAATATTTGTCGCATTGCTTGCGTTGATTCCTTGGTCGACATCAAACGTGTCGATGTTTCCTGGCACTGCGAGGGTTTCTACCGGTATTTGATTCAGAAAGTTCGTCGCAAGTTCCCCTGGTCCGAACTGGGTGATGTCCCCGCAGAGCACAACAAGATCAGGAGCGTATGTAGTAATATTTTTCAGGACAAGGTTCAACCGATATTGAGACCCGTGGATGTCGGCTACGGCAAGGATCTTCATACCACTCGGAATTGGACCCTTGATTAAAAATATTGTCACCTCGAAGGTAATATGGTTAAAAAATAAGAAGAGAGAGTGTTACCGGCTGTCTTGTGTCAGGTTGAAAAAGTCAGCCATAGTGTCTTCTAAAAATATTTCTGAGAATTTTTCAGTAAATTCTCTGCTGAGTTCCATGGGTTTATCCCTTCCCTTCCTTCTCCTTCGTATGGTAAATCGACCGTTTGTATAAATAATTTACTTTGATGGTTTATTCGTTGCTTGCCCCGAGGAACATCTGATGTCCGGGAAAGATATTAATAACACCTTCTTTGATAAAGGGATACACTTCCATCTGGATTTATTGAAGGGATATCATGACAAAAGACGAAGAGATCACCAGGAACCTGACATTAATCGAATATTATAAACAGCAGCTTGAATCCATTGACATGCAGCTTCAGTACCTGCAGTCGACCCTTGCGGATTACCAGCGGGCGAAAATGACGGTAGAAGAGTTGCATGGTGCGTCTGAAAACTCAGACCTCCTCATCCCTGTCGGTGGTGGGACCTTTGTCAATGCTTCTCTCAAAAGCTCATCAAACGTCCTCATTGGTGTCGGAGCAGGTGTCGTCATTGAAAAGACAATTGACGAAGCGGTGTTGAAACTAGAAGAGCGGATGAAACGGATACAAGAAAACCTTGAAAAGATGGTTTCACTGGGGCAGAAGATACAATCTGATGCAGAAGAGCTGTCGAATAGAACGCAGCATATGATGCAAGAAGCACAACGATAAAAGAATTATTGTAAAGGGCGAGTATGTTTGATTTTCTCAAAAAGAAACTGAAACTCTTTGAAAAGAACATTGAAGCTGAGATCGAATCTGAGCTGAAAAAAGAAGAGAAACTGGGAAAAAGACATCAGGCGGAGCTTCAGAGCCAATCGGTCCCGGCAGGTTCACCGACAAAACCCGTGGAAACCCCATCGACACCCTCGGTGATAAAAGAAGAAGAAAAGCCGGTCGTTACCAGGAAACGGGCACTTAAGATTCAAAAACCGGTCAGCGAGGAAAAAAAACAGCGGGAAGCGCAGATCGATAAACAGATCGAGGAAGGCATCGAAAGCGAGCTGCAGCGTGTGCTGCAGACCAGAAAAAGCATCGAAGAAGCAGTCGGTGCTGAGAAAAAACCCTCCTGGACGATTGATGAAAGTAAACTGGATGAGCTGCTCTGGGACCTTGAGATGGGACTACTGGAAGCAGACGTCGCGTACTCCGTGATCGACTCGATAAAAAAAGACGTCAAACAGGAAATCAAGAGAGTCCCGTTTGATAAAGCAAAAGCAGGGGACCTTGTTGAAAACGTGTTAAAGAACGCTATTGGTCATGTGCTCAAATCCAATGACTTTGATTTTAACAAATTCATCGAGGAGCGGAAAAAACCAGTGGTCCTCATGTTCGTCGGGGTGAACGGCACCGGCAAAACGCTTTCCATTGCAAAGATTGCTTTTCAGCTTCATAAGCTAGGAAAGACCTGTGTGATGGCTGCTGGTGACACGTTCCGAGCTGGAGCAATCGAGCAGCTGACGATTCATGCGGAAAACCTCGGAGTGAAGATAGTAAAGCATGGTCCGGGGTCCGATCCTGCCGCGGTCGCCTTTGATGCCATTGAGCATGCGAAAGCAAAACACAAGGATGTCGTGCTTCTTGACACCGCTGGTCGGATGCAGACGAACTCGAATCTCATGGATGAGATGGCAAAGATAAAACGGGTCGCAAAACCTGATATGATCATCTTTGTCGGCGATGCGTTATCAGGGAACGATGCGGTCGAGCAGGCGAAACGGTTCAATGAGGTCGTCGGCATCGATGGCGTCATTCTGACAAAAGTCGATGCGGATGCAAAAGGAGGAAGTTCTCTTTCCATTGCGTATACTATTGGGAAGCCATTGCTTTTTATCGGGGTTGGTCAGGGCTACGAGGACCAGATCGCGTTTAACCCTGAGTGGATGGTCCAGCGTATTTTTGAAAAATAGTCTCACACGAGTATGGTCGTCCCGTCAAAGGGTTGACCGGTGAGTGCTTTTTCGAGCTGGTCGAGTCGTTTTCCATTAACAATATAAGTGGTGAGTTTCGCTCGTTTGATGATTGCCAGAGCTGGTTCGTCCATGAAGATGTTTTTTCCTGCAGCCCCCCAGGTGGTGCCATATTGTGCAATCAGACTATCGATGGTCACTTCTTTGAGTTGTTTTGCGTCTCTGAATTTCTTCGGGTCTTTATCGTAGATGCCGTCGACGTTGGTTGCGTTCACAAAACGGACCGCACGGGTTTTTTCAGCAATCTCAGCCCCAACCAGATCTGTGCTGTGCTTCGGGTCTGTCCCCCCCATCACCACGATCGGCAGATTCAGCTTCAGAGCTTCGCTGGTGGTATGAGGGATTTCTTTGTTTGAGATGCCAAGGAGATTAGTGATGATCCGTGCGTTCACCCGTGTCACATCAATCCCTAGCAGATCCAAGGTGTCTTCATCAAACCCGAGTTGCCGCCCAAGTTGGATATATCGTCGTGCGATGCTACCTCCACCGACGATGACAAAGAGTTTGTATTCCTCACTTATTTTTTTAAAAAGAGTAGTGAGTTTTTGAAGGAAAGATGAGTCAGCTTCATCAGAGAGAACAACAGATCCTCCTATGGACACCACGACGGTTTTCATCAAGGGGAGAATACTTTTGATTTATTTAAAAGTACTATAGAAAAAGAGGATTAGGCGACTTCTACGCCGCTTTGGCTTTGTCCTTTCTTCTGATCTGAGCTGAGTCGTACCTGCGGCAACGGGATCGGTGGTGGCAGCCCAAGTTCTTTGGCGATACCAACAGCCTCAGGGACGCACGTGTGCATCACCGCGGTATGGATGTTGCTGGCGAACTGATCAGGCATTTTCCTGGTGTCCAGCCATTCCTTTGCAAGCTGCTTTGCCTCGTCTTCCTCACAGACGATGGTTCCCTCAAGTTTGATCATCCCGATTGGGCCATAGCTTGCCGTGTATTGGAACTCGATAGTCAAGTGTTTTTCCGCGTTGTTGGTGACCTGGGATATCTGGCTGTTATGATCGATACGGATCTGCCGAGGTTTATCGTCTGGCTCTACGTAACGTCGTGCTTCAATGGACTTCAGTTTAATTGTTTTAATTAACATATCGAGCACCATAACAGAAAACTACCTTTTACGTCTTTCGTTTCCCTAAAAGAAAAACATTCAATGATCTCCTATAACCGTAGGAGTATTGCGGCAATAAAATCTATTAAACACTTCTTCATAACTGGATTTGAGTCCTATGAAAAGTATGAAAGTCGCGATGTACTACAACAACAACGACGTTCGCATCGAAGAAATACCGGTCCCCTCGATTGGTGACAGTGAGCTTCTGGTGAAGGTGAAAGCAAGCGGCATCTGCGGCAGCGACGTCATGGAATGGTACCGTATCAAGAAAGCACCGAAGGTCCTTGGCCATGAGATCACCGGGGAAGTCGTCGAGATTGGGAAGAACGTGAACAAATACAAGGTCGGCGATCGCGTGTTCGTCTCCCATCATGTCCCCTGTAACACCTGCAGGTTTTGTCTGCATGATCAACATACCTTGTGTCATACGTTGCATTCGACCAACTTTTTTCCTGGCGGGTTTGCAGAATATCTCAGAGTACCAGAGATCAATGTCGACCGAGGCGTGTTTGTCCTTCCCGACAAGATGACCTATGAAGAAGGAGTCTTTATCGAGCCGCTCGCCTGTGTCATCAGGGGACTGCGCACCGCCGGGATGAAACCGCGGCATACGGTTCTGGTCATCGGCAGCGGGATCTCTGGTTTACTGTTTGTGAAACTCGCAAAAGCATGGGGCGCTGGGCATGTGCTGTCCACCGACATCGATGAGTATCGGTTGAAGATGGCGAAAAAATTCGGTGCCGATACCGTGATACACGCAAAGGAAAACGTCCCAGAGCAGGTACAAAAACACAACGATGGAAGGCTAGCTGATCTGGTGGTCATCTGCGCGGGAGCACCAGTGGCCATCCAGCAGGGGTTGCGTGCGGTAGAACCAGGGGGGACCATCCTGTTTTTTGCACCGGCAGAACCAGGGGTCGATATCCCGTTCCCGTTGTTTGAGCTGTGGAACAAGCAAGTCACCATGGTGTCGACGTATGCAGGCAGCCCGAAAGACATTCAGATGGCTATCGACTGTATCGCACAGAAGAAAATTATAGTCACCGACATGATCACCCACACCCTGCCCTTAAAAGAGGCTGCAAAAGGGTTCCAACTGGTTGCAAAAGCACAGGATTCTGTTAAAGTGATTCTTGAGCCGTAGACGTAATGTCAAAAAAGCGAACACATCGATCTTTTTTTCCATCGTTAAAAGATTTATATGAATCAAGATGATTACCGTGCAGAATGGGGAAGTTCAAAGCCATCTGGCAGCTGATGCGACTGGAACATGGCATCATGCTTTTCATTGCCATCGTCATAGGCTCAGTGATTGCGCAGAAAACACTCTCGGGTAACACGAATCTGCCGCTGCTCAATGTTTTCCTTACCTTTTTCACCGCGCTTTTTTTGGAAGCAAGCACCTTTGCACTCAACGATTACTATGATCTGGAGATCGACCGGATCAATAAAAGAACAGACCGTCCTTTGATCCGTGGCGATATTTCCCCAAAAACAGCCTTATACTTTTTTTATCTCCTCTTCCCGCTTGGTCTGTTGTGCTCCTTTTTTGTCAACATGACGTGTTTCATCATTGCTCTCATCACCGCTTTGATATCGGTCTTGTATGATGTGAAGCTGAAGAAAATCAAGCTTGTCGGCAACTTCTACATCGCGTATATTATGGCGATACCCTTTATCTTTGGAGGTGCGGCGGTACTGGGGAACAATGCGTTTTCATTAGGGACAATCAATCCTGTGATCTACATCATCGCACTGATCGCGTTTCTTACCGGGGCTGGCCGGGAGATCATGAAGGATGTCATGGACTTTGAAGGAGACAAGACAATGGGAGTCAAATCGTTCCCCCGGTACATCGGCATCCGTGGCGCAAACGGTATTGCCGCGGTCTTCTACATTTGTGCCATCGCGCTGAGTTTCCTGCCGTTCTTTTTACGAGATTTCGGGCTGTACTATCAGAACATAACGTATTTTATCCTCGTCTTTATCACAGATACGATGCTGCTGAGCACCTCTCTTCAACTGGTGATGAAGAAAAAACCGAACATGCGCTTTCATAGGAAATATACACTTGTTGCGATATTCATCGGGCTTCTCGCTTTCCTTGTGGGAGCGTTTATCGGAGGATGAAGAACCATGTTTCAAAGTGATCTGGTTGGTGTCGCCGCAGTCTATATTTACGTCGCAGCTCTCATTATCTTTACCGAAAAAGTGTTTTCAAAGAAATACCCGGTGCAGAGCAGGAAATTCCTCCATATCATGACCGGCAATATCGCGTTCATCCTTCCGCTGTTTGTGACCAGGGAGGTCATGGCGTTTATCGCGGCTGGGCCGTTTATTCTCTTTACGTTTCTCATGAGCCCGTATTCGCCTATCAAATCGATGCGGGGGAAAACATCTGAGGCAGGACATGGGCTGGGGCTGGTGTACTATGCGATCACCTGGACGGTGCTTGCGTACGTCTTTTTTGATCATCGGGAGATCATCGCGATGGGGATCCTTGCGATGTCCTATGGCGATGGCCTGGCGTCGCTGATCGGGATAAAGTACGGCAAACGAAAATATACTATTTTCAAAGATACGAAAAGCTATGCTGGGTCCATAGCGATGTTCATGTGCACGTTTCTACTGTTGATGATAGCCCTGTTGTTTTATACGATGCCCGTGACGACGCGGGTTGTAGCATATCTGCTGTGTATGGCAGGCGTCGCAACGATCGTTGAGGGTGCAACACCGCTTGGTCTTGATAATCTCTCGGTGCCGTTTATTGTTGCGCTGATGTACTGGTTGTTTTTGGTGGGGTGACATGCGACTGATCATTGTTGATGGTCTTGATGGTGTCGGGAAAGATACGCACGCCCGTTTGATCAAGGAACGCTATGAAAAGATGGGGGAAAAAGTGATTGTGCGGTCCCATCCGCAGTCAGATAATTTCTACGGACGGACCGCGAAGAAAGCACTGCTTGGCCAAGGGAAGATCAATCGACTGAAAGCATCGATGTTCTATGCAATGGATGTCATGTATTCACTGCGGCGATACTATCGGAAACCAACATGTGATACGCTCATCATGGTGCGGTATCTGATGGGGACTGCGTATCTGCCGCGGCGGTTGACAAAAACCGGGTACCGGTTCTTTGAAAAACTCGTCCCAACCTCCAAGTACATGTTTTTTTTAGATGCCAATCCCGAGGAGCTGGTCGAGCGGATCAAGCGGCGCAGTGAGACAGAGATGTTTGAGACGCAGGAGGCGTTTCTGAAGGTACGGGCAAAAGCGTTGGACCTGGCGAAGGGCTGGTATATCATCAATACCGGTCGATCGATAGAACAGACGTACAGTGATATTGAGAAGATATTAGATGAGCTTGACGGTAAACCTGCATCATAGGCTGCTGGCTGTTATTTTTTTAAAAATTTTCGCCTAATCAAAGAATGTCAGTTGTACTAATAAGCTGGGCAACAACCTCATCAAGACCAGGGACTGTTTCGAGTTTTTTGACTTCTGACGGAGACACCCACCGGTACTCCTCATGCTCCCAGTCGATACGAACCAGTCCTTTGTCCTCAATATGAAACAGAAACGGGTACACGACCCAGTCGTATCTTTTCCCTTCGTAGGTATCGGAAAATTCGATAGGGTCGCCTTTTTTTACCAGCATCAATGCATCCAGGTCAATGCCTGTCTCCTGCGAAATTTCCTTTACCGCGGTCATATACGGGTCCTCAAGATCCTCTACATACCCGGCTACCCCGCCCCATAGGCCACGGTATGTCCCTACCATGTTACTGCGTTTCAGAAGCAGGATCTTTCCGCCATGCTCTAAAAGACATGTCACTACCTGTGGCATCGTAAATCAACTCCTTCATCATCCCATCTTGTAGTCGAATTGCACCTCGTCGAACTGAGAGGAAAGATTCAGCAGCGTCTCAACCGGTTCTCCTTTGAGGTACACCTCAAAGAACACGGTCGTGAAGGTTTTTGTGATATTCACCATGCGCTTTGGTGGTATCGAACCAAAACCCAGTATCTTCGGGGGGATTACAGGCACCAAATGACCAAGGAGAAGACCCACGTCGGTGTATGCATAATGCGTAGAACCAGCAATGGTCATCTGAAACGTATCGTTCTTTGTATGATTCCACATGTACTGCACGGTTGAGTCGTTGGTCAAGCGGGATTCCGCAAACATCATGAGGAACGGCACGGTGATGTTACCGGGAATAAAAGACGGGTAATAGACTCCCTCAAGATTCAATCCTGCTTTGAACCGTGCATCCTCAAAGCAGCACACCGCGGTATTGGCCCCGCCAAAGGAATGACCGTACATCCCGACCTCTGAGCAATCAAAATGACCGGAGAACTCAGGGTCGGTTCCGTTCATCTCCGTAATGGTGTCAACAACGAATTTCGCATCACCTATGATGGTCTGCAGCGACATGTTAAAAAACGCCGACCGCGCCAATGGGTCTGTCGGTACTTCTGCAATCCCGACCGTGTGGCCATCGGGAAAAACGGTGATGCCGGAAACATACGGATGATTGATCGAGACAACCACAAACCCATGGCTGACCAGATCCTCAATGAAGGACGTGTAAATCTGATACACCCCGTCATACCCTGGTGAAAAAATAACCACCGGGAACATCCCCGGCGCAATCATGGTTGTGTTTCGTCCATGAGGTCGCACAAAGAGATAGGCGTTGTTTGGGATAGTGACCAACGGGACTGGAGAACGTTTCTTGAGCCATTGGAATGTAAAGTAATCCATGTATTCGGTTCGTTTCCCTGCCGTGCTTGGTTCGATAGGATACCAGAGCTGTACCATCATCTCACGGACGTCGCTAGGGTCTGTGGTGAAATTCTCAGCTCGGTTCATGTCAATCAAATGAATAGACGTAGCACCGACGCCATACGAACCAGTGAGTTTTGGGAGAAACGAAGCATCATGGGCACCTATGATGTCAATCAATCCGGTTCCCAGGACTATCAATCGAGAGGAAAAATGTGTCTCATTCAATCGAAGTATTCCGGTGAAGCGACTGGTTTTTCCTGTCTCTGTTACATCCCATTGTCCCACCAGTATCATGCCGTAGAAGATGCCATGGAACGTCCCGGTCTCTGTTCCTCCTGTGGTGTTCCACTCACCGGTGAAGGTACCGCGGGTTGCCCGGCGACCTTGGTTCAGAGTACCCCAGATGCACCCTGATGTGTTATCATTTCGTGTGCTCCACACTCCATGAAATGTGCCATCGGGCCAATCAGGAGTCGCCCGCCCAGGAGCAGATGATACTGCAGCGGAAAACGAACACAGTATCAAAAGACTGCACAGAAGAATTGAGATGACCGATTGTGTTTTCATACTTTTTAATCCCCCGATAATCAATCTACTGATTAGAGAAGGAGCCTTTCTCTATAAAAGAGTTTCGAGCACCTGATTTTTAGAACTTTTTCGAGATGTACGCAAGCACGGATTCAAAAATAGCGCGGCCATCGCCTGTATTGTCCTTTAGTCCAGCACCAGTCCAATTCGGATGCTGATGCCGATAAAACGTTCGCTCCGGATGGGGCATCATCCCAAAGACAGTCCCCTGGGGATTACAGATCCCTGCGATGTTCATCGGTGAGCCGTTGGGATTCCATGGATAACCCGCATAGTTCCCCTGGGGATCGACATAGCGGAACACGATCTGATCGTTTTTCTCTAGAGTTTTTAGATACTGCTCTTGTTTTTCTAGCGGAAACAGTAGTTTTCCCTCTGCATGGGCACTGGGGATGAGTCTGACATCGTTTTTTGGAATCTTGGAGGTAAACACGCAGGCTCCCCTGTTCTCATGCTTAAGCAGGGTCGGTCTGCATTCGAACCGGTTCGAGTCATTCAGATACAGGCATGCGTCAGGGACCGGGCGGATGATTTCATCAAAACCAGGTAGCAATCCCAGTTCGGTGAGCACCTGAAAGCCGTTGCAGACGCCCAGGATCGGACGCTCCTCCGCTACAAACTCCTTGAGTTGTTCCTGTAACTGGCCTTTGATCCGTGCAGCAAAAATAGCACCAGCCCTGATGTAGTCACCCGCGGAGAACCCCCCGGGGATCATCAGACAATGATAGTTGAGGATGTTGCGTGTTTCATCGACAGTGCAGTCAATGTTGAGCAGCTGTTTCAGATGAACAAATTCTGGACTGGCGCCTAATCGTTTGAACGCATCAAAGGACTCCTGTTCGCAGTTCGTCCCCTCGATACGCAACACCGCTACCTTGATGTCTTTCATGTGCATGATTTCATCCGAAACTCGATTCGTAAATGCATCTCCCTTATTTCTAGTTTTTTTGAAGGTAACATTAATGATTACGGATGCTATGTCGCATGACTAGGTGAACAGAATGAAACACGTTCATTACACAGAGGTCGACTTAGAACATCCTGATGAGCAGGGAGTAAAAAACATCAAGGTCCGATGGCTTATCTCAAAAAAAGACGGGGCGCAGAACTTCGCGATGCGTCTATTTGAAATCAAACCAGGTGGAAACTCACCACTGCATCAACACAACTGGGAACATGAGGTATTCATCCTGGAAGGAGGTGGGTTTGTCAAAGATCAAACCACGGAGCAGCCCTTACAGCCAGGTGATGTCCTGTTCATCAAACCCATGGAGTGGCATCAGCTCATCAACCGGGGAAGCACGACACTAAAGTTCCTCTGTATCATTCCGTATCAGAAATAAAGGACAAAATTTTAAAAGAAAATGGGAGATTCTGATTAAAATCAAAAACAGGTGATCGTGATGTATGAAATAGTGTATATCCTTCTGGCGACGTTCATCGTTTCACTTATCTCGTTTGTTGGCGTCGTCACCCTATCGTTAAAGGACAAGATACTGAATAAGATCCTGCTGATCCTCATCGGGTTATCTGCTGGAGCCCTCATGGGAGGTGCGTTTCTGCATCTGCTGCCAGAAGCGGTCGGAAACAACCAAGGCCTTGATGTCTACCTTTTTGTCCTGGTCGGTTTCATCCTGTTTTTCCTGATAGAAAAAGTCCTGCATTGGCGGCATTGCCATAAGGGAGAATGCGATGTGCACACGTTTACGTATATGAATCTCGTGGGAGATTCGATTCATAATTTCATCGATGGACTCATCATGGCAGCAAGCTTTGTGGTGTCTATTCCTCTTGGTATAACGACGACGATTGCGATTGCCACTCATGAAATCCCTCAGGAGATCGGTGATTTTGCTGTCTTGCTGTATGGTGGTTTTTCGAAAAAAAAGGCTATCACCCTTAACTTTGTTGTGGCATTGACCGCGGTCCTCGGAGGGATTGTCGGGTTCTTCGTCTCCAGTCTCATTGATAACATTGTTGTCTTTATCCTGCCTTTTGCCGCAGGTGGGTTCATTTACATTGCTGCAACCGACCTTGTTCCAGAGATCAGAAAAGAACTTGACATGAAAAAATACATGGCGACTCTCATCGTGTTCATCTGCGGCATTCTTCTCATGTGGGTCACCAAAATAATTTTTGGCGGATAATCAACTCGCGGGGAAAATAGAGGATACATCATGTGTTTGGCAATCCCTGGGAAAATCGTGGAAATCGACAAAAAGAAACAGAGTGCGACCGTCGATTACGGGAGTGGCACGAGGCGGAAAGCCAATGTTTCTCTTGTTAAGGTAAAGCGCGGTGATTACGTGCTGGTACACGCGGGGTTTGCCATCCAGGTTTTGGATGAAAAAGAAGCACAGGAGACCCTTGCGCTGTTTCGCGAGATGCTGTCTCTGCAGGAGGGGGCCTGATGTTTTCTTTGCGTGATAAAAACCTTGCTGAGGATATTGTCTCTCAGATCAAAAAAGCAGAGGTGCATCTGAAGTTCATGCATGTGTGCGGCACGCATCAAGACACCCTGGTGAAACATGGGTTGGATGTGTTATTACAAAAATGTGGACTTGAGATCGGGCAGGGTCCAGGCTGTCCCGTCTGCGTCACGACCCCAAAAGAAATCGAGGAAGTCATAGTACTGGCAAAGGATGGAAAGACGATCGCCTCGTTTGGGGACATGATCCGGGTGCCTGGTGCCAGCTCATCGCTTCAGCAGATGAAGGGGGAAGGCTGCGATATCCGGACCGTGTACAGCATCGAAGATTCAGTAGTGCTTGCGGAGAAACACAAGGATAAAGAAGTGGTGTTCATGGCGGTTGGTTTTGAGACGACTGCGCCTACCACTGCATCGGTTCTCTTACGTGATCCACCGTCGAATTTTTCTGTGCTCTGCTGTCATCGGTTGATCCCACCAGCGTTGCAAGCGATTCTCGATATGGGGGAGATAAAGATCGATGGGTTCATCGAGCCGGGTCATGTCTCGACGATCATTGGTGCAAAACCATATGAGTTCATCTCCAAGGACTATCATGTCCCTCAGGTGATCGCCGGGTTTGAGCCACTTGATCTTCTGATGGCATCATGGATGCTGGTGCGTCAGATACAGCAGGGAACCGCGATCGTTGAGAACGAGTATAGTCGTGCGGTGGATAAAGGGGGGAATCAGAAAGCCCAGCAGGTCATCAAGCAGGTGTTTGAGCCTATGGACGTAAAATGGAGAGGGTTTCCGATAATCCCTCATTCCGGATTGATGCTTCGGGAGAAGTACGCGTCGTATGACGCACGGAAGCGGTACGAAGATGAGCTTGGGTGGCTTGCGGAAAAGGAGTTTGCTGAGCCGGCGGGCTGTCTGTGCGGGGATGTCCTCAGAGGGTTGATTTCATCCAAAGAATGTCCCTTGTTTCGACATCAGTGTACCCCGGAAACCCCTGTTGGCCCATGTATGGTCAGCAGTGAGGGCAACTGTTATATCGAGTATCTGTACTCAAAGAAATAGGGAACATATATTTGGTCATGAAATTTTTTTTCGCAGTAAAAACAGGACCAGGGTTACGACAACACCGATGAGAAATGAAACGATGGTTCCGACAAGGATCCCAGCGAGCGGATAGAGGAAGTAGATTGCGACTGCGTAGCTGACGACGCTGGGGCTGCCGTAGATCATGCCTTTTGCCATCGCACCTGCAAATTGCGGCCCGTGTTCTCTCATGGAAATCAGCATAGTTGAGAGAAAAATAGCGGGGAACACCGAGAATATCCCGCTGAGTATGACCCCGACGTTGGAAAACGATACAGCGATGGCAATGACTGTTCCTGCGATGAGGCTTCTGCTGAGGAGTTTGAGCGGCGTATAGTGGACCTCTGTGGAGGTCTGTGACGTTATTTTTTTTCCTTTGTCAAGAAGTATGAATGTGACGACAAAGCATAGCGCGAACAAGGCAAGCGACACCACTATAGATGTCAAATTTGAGTAAAAGATCACAATGGTCAGTGCAGTCCATCCTAGCAGTGAACCTGCGAGGGCAACAAGTATTTTTCGTGAAGCAAGAAGAGTAAAGAGGAGGAGGAACACAAGGTTGATTCCCATTTCGACGGGAACGACAGCGACGGATTCTGAGGCAAACTCTGTTCCTTTGTCCAGGGCGATGAAGAGGAATGCAATGACGATGGTCGAGGGGAGTGTACCGATGACTCCTCCTGTTTTTGTCCCATATCTCTCAGCTACGATGGTGATGAGGACAACCGCGAGTGCGGACAGGATGAACGGTATGATAGTGTGGTAGAGGATGGAATATTCCATGAGGTTTTGGGATGCGTTCTTATTTTTAAACATTTCTTTTTTGAACATTTGGGAAAGTATTTATACCAACTTTGTAATACATACCAAATTGTAATAATTACAAAATAGGATGTATTGCAGCTCGGATCATCATGTATGAAAAATATGTAAAACTCCTCAAGGACCATGCTATTAAAGTGACCTCTCCACGGCTGGAGATTCTAAAGTTCCTTGACGAGCACCACACCCATCCCAACGTTGAAGAGATATATTCGTCGCTCAAGAAGAAACACCCGTCACTCTCCAGAACGACCGTCTATAACTCCTTGGAAATACTCAAGAAAAACAGGATCGTTCAATCCATCACCATATCTGGTTCAGAACTGCGGTACGACATCCAGGGAGGCTTGCACCATCATTTCCTCTGCAATCGTTGCGGTGCTATCCTTGATATATCAATTGCCTGCCCAAACATGGACCGCACGGTCGAAGGAGGCCATCGCGTCGATGAGGTGCAAGGATATTTCAAAGGGATATGTAAGAACTGTCAAAAGAAAGAAAAAGGCTGGCGGACCAATGGATAAAAAAGCGTTCCACAAGATATCCTACGGGATTTATGTGGTCTGCTCAAAGAACAAGGAAAAAATCAACGGGCAAATCGCTACCACGTTATTTCAGGTCACCTCAGAGCCACCAACCATCGCAATCAGCATCAACAAACAGAATCTGACCCATGGCTACATCGATGCAAGCAAGATGTTCACCGTTTCTATTCTAGATAAAAAAACTCCTCTACCATTTATTGGGACGTTCGGGTTCAAATCAGGCCGCGACATCGACAAATTCAAAACAGTATCCTACAGGATGGGCATCACACAAGCCCCGATCGTTCTTGATTATGCACTGGCCTATCTTGAGGCAGATGTCATCGATAAAATTGATGTCGGGACCCATACGATTTTTGTCGGCAGAATAGCAGATGCAGCAGTCCTGTCGCAAGAGCCTGCCATGACCTATGACTATTACCACGTCGTGAAAGGTGGGTATTCACCGAAGAGTGCACCGACCTATGATAGCGATGTTGATAAAAAAACACAAGGAAAAACGGAGGATGTAAAAATGGACAAGTATGTCTGTAACGTCTGTGGATATGTCTATGACCCTGCAAAGGGTGATGCTGACAGCGGTATTGCCGCGGGAACCGCGTTTGAAGATCTCCCTGATGACTGGGTGTGTCCCATCTGTGGAGCAGGAAAAGACGCATTTGAGAAACAATAAGAAGAAAGAACGCCGGTAAAGTTTATAAAGAAATGAAAAATGTAACATGAAAAGGAGGAAAAAGATGTTAAGCAAAAAAATTGAAAACGCGATAAATAAGCAGATCAACGCAGAACTCTGGTCAGCCTACTTATATCTGTCCATGTCTGCATACTTTGAGTCAACCAACCTTGGCGGGTGTGCCAACTGGATGCGCGTCCAGGCGCATGAAGAACTTACTCATGCGATGAAATTCTATCATCACGTCATCGACCGGAGAGGCCGCGTCACGGTCGCTGCAATCACAGCACCCTCCATAAACTGGAAATCGCCATTGCACGTCTTTGAAGAGGCATTCAAACACGAACAAAAGGTCACCGGACTGATTGCTGACCTAGCAAACATGGCTGCAGCTGAAAAGGATCATGCGACCGCAAGCATGCTCAAATGGTTCATTGACGAGCAAGTAGAAGAAGAGTTATCAACAGATGTAATCGTTCAGAAACTCAAGATGATCGGCAGTAACACCGGTGGTCTTTACATGCTGGACCGGGAGCTTGCTGAGCGAAAAGCAAAATAAAGAACGACGATAAAAAAAAATGGGAGTCAGTGTGAGACTATGGATTTAAGAAAATTTACGCTGGAAGACCTTTTGCTTGCAGCAATGAAAAGCGAAATTGAAAGTCATGCGGTATATTCAAAAATTGCCGAACAAGTAAAGAACGGACTGCTCAAAGACAAAATGGCGTTCCTTGCAAAAGAAGAAGAAAAACACCGTTTGTTCGTCGAGCAGGTGTATGCTGCAAAGTTCCCAAAGAAAAAACTAGTGATCCCGAAAACAACACCGGTTCCTCTCCCTCACCTCATCATCCCTGATGAAGACACCCCCCTAGGCACCGTCTTAAAAAGTGCGATGCAGGCAGAACAAGCAGCGCATGAGTTTTATCAGGGACTCTCAGAACAATTCACAAAGAACGATGCGATGATACGCAACACCCTTTCCTATTTTGCAGACATGGAGCTG
>DQIQ01000103.1 GCA_003942085.1 Thermoplasmata archaeon
CAATCGTGTGGCCTGCTGCTGTCGGTGGAATACCTTCGATTATCGCCTTGAGAGTATAAACTAATCCGTAAGGCCTCATCCGACAACATCGTTAGAATAGAAGGGTCAATAATCTCTTTATTCTTTTTTTTCTTTATTTTCTTGTTTTTTTTTACCTGTTTAATAAACTGAAAGCGCTTCAATTGTTTTGAAATTATTGTTTATACATTTTTTAGTTATGTTTTTATCCTTTGAAGAGCCTCCTTTTGAATAAAATATAAATATCTGGAGAAATATTAAAAGAATACATTATCTGTTGAAAAAGGGAGTAAAATATATGGATTATCAAAAATTAAAAAATATAGCGAAAGTCAGTCGTGCTACCCTTGCCCATATCGCAATGATCATGTATGTGTTGGGCGTTCTTTTTGCCCTAGCGGTTGGTGTACCTTTTGATCTCTATAGGTTTTTGTTAGGATATCTTGTCGTCTTTACCAGTGTCTATGCGACGGGAGCCACCAACAATTATTTCGATGCACCTCTGGATAAGAACGCCACACAGACCGCGTTTTCTGGAGGAAGCGACATCCTTTCAAAGCACCCTGAGCTTCGACCGACCATGCGAAGGATTATCATCTTTCTCTACAGCACATCGATTGTGCTCGGGTTTGTTTTTACCGTGGTGTTTTCGTTCCCTGCGTCCTTCTTTGCTTTTATTCTCGTCTCGAATTTCATCGGTTGCAGTTACACCGCACCGCCGCTGAGACTCGTGTATCGAGGATTAGGTGAAGTTTTGACCATGTTTGGAATAGGTTTCAGTGTTGTTGGGGCAGGATATTGGGTGATGAAGGGAACGATTGATCTCACGTTCGTGTTGTTCTCACTACCGTTGTTATTGTTAGCATTCGCTGTAAACTTCTATTTGGAGATCCCTGATAGGTATGCAGACACGCTGGGTCATAAGAACACGATCGTAGTTCTAAGAGGTGAGCGTTTTGGCTTTATCGTCGGAGCGGTATCGCTTGCCCTTGCGACCCTCTGCTACATCTTGTTCAGCATATACAGTGTCTTTTCAGGGACCGCTAGTTACGTACCCCTCGCAGTGTTTTCATTGCTACCATTGATCATCGGGATATGGGCTCTTCGGGAGTATCTCGTCGATAAGGCAAAAATGATGCAGGTTGTGTTTCGTGCAACTGCCGGTATCGTTCTGGCATGGATCCTTATGGACGTGTATTTGGTGTATGTGATATTGACTTGATTTGGTGAAGATCGTGTCGAGCTATGATGTTGTTATCGTCGGTGCAGGTCCTGCTGGTGCTACTGCAGCAAAGTTCCTATCTGAAAAAGGAGTGAAGGTTCTCCTTTTAGATAAAAACAGGTTTCCAAGGGACAAACCATGCGGTGGGGTTCTGTCGGTCAAGACGCTCAAACGATTTTCCTATATTTCAGAGGAATTAATTTCGTCCTATTCCTTTGGTGGCAGAATCTACTCGTCATCTCAGAACCACCATATCGAAGTGCAACTGGAGAAACCAATCGCTGCGTTTGTGGTACGAAAAGATTTTGATCATGGTCTTGTGCAACTCGCTGTGAAGAGCGGCACCTCTTTTAGGGATGGAGTCTCCGCAACCGATATCCAAATCCTTAAAGAAAAAGCAATAGTTAGGCTCGACAACGGAGACTCTGTTGAATCTGAGCTTGTTATTGGTGCTGACGGCGTCTGGAGCATGATTGCAAAAAAATCAGGGTTAGGACAGCACTATCCATATGTAGGCAGATGCCTCTACGAGGAGATCCCTTACGCTCAGAACGTGCTTGATGAACATTTCACGAAGAAGAGAACTTTTCAGATGTATCTGAAGTTCCGGGGGGTATACGGTTTCGGTTGGGTGGCCCCCAAGAAGGATTGTGTGAACGTTGGAATCGGAGAAATACAATCAACAGGCTCTCAACGAACAAAACATTCTTTACAGGAGCTGTATCACGAATATCTCCATTTTCTGAAAGAGCACAAACTGATACCAACGATAATCTCGCCGGGGAAAACTCAGGGTGGGTTCCTTCCTTTACATCCTTTGGACAAAACGTTTGCGGATCGTATTCTTCTTTGTGGCGATGCAGCTGGTCAAATGAATCCGCTGACAGGGGATGGCATCCACTATGCGATGTCAGCGGGGAAGTTCGCAGCTGATACGTGTGCAATGGCAATAGAATCAAGTAAGACCAATGCATCCTTTTTATCGAAATACCAAACACTTTGGAAGAATGATTTCGGGGAAGAGATGAAGCTCTGTGGACGTGTGTTGAAAATGTTGCTAAAAGGGAATCGTGATGAAAAATATATCAGACTACTCTCCAGAGATCAACAAATCGTTGACTTGCTTCTTACTATGGCAACTGAAGGGAGAATCCAGGAGTATCAATGGAAAATAATAAGACGTTTCGTCTCGCTTTATGTAAGAGATTTTTTTGGATTATGAAAATTTGCTACAATCATATTGCTATGACGAAACGTCCCTGCTCTCGTGAAATCCGATGTGGTTTATTCTTTCAATTCGACAACTAAGAAATGGGCATCGTTTTTCCCGAGGTTTTCAGCAGCATGCGATATGGCATCCATCCAGATTGTTTGTCCAGCTTTGAGATCCATTTCCTGGGTTTTGCCTTTCGATGGTGACAGCTTTAGTTTCCCATCGTTGAACACATAGACGATGTGATCAGGGTGCGTATGCATCGCTGCTTTTTCACCAGGTTTAATCCGGGCGTCAAAGACACTTACGCGATCGTTTTCCATGATAGGTTTATGTACATTTGGTGCATTGTTCAATGCATCATATATTTGTTCCATTTTTTTCAACTCCTTTTTCTTTTATAATAGAAACAATGATAATATCAGTGTATTTACATGACTAAAATTTGGTTAAAAAAACTCATTAAATATGTATGAAATTACTGATTTTTAATAATTTTTATTCTTGGTCTGATAAGATAAATTCTTTTTCTTTATAGTCAGATTGAACGTTTTTTAAATGCATTTTTTAATTATTTTTTAATCAATTTTTTAAGTAAGAAATACATAGCAATTTATACGAGGAAAAAGACTTATGTTTTTTAACCCTGAAAATAACCTACGAGAAAAATATCTCACTCAAGATGAAAGAGATCTTTTACAACTGATACACGAACCTATACGGCAGTAACCCGTAGGTATCTAGGTGAATATTCCTGTGGTAAAAAAGAAAAAAAAGAAAACGATTCAAACCAAAAAAAAAAAGATACTCTTGTCATACAACAAACCGTAGTCCCTGTGCTTGAAAGTCCTCTTGAAATATGGGGTGATT
>DQIQ01000025.1 GCA_003942085.1 Thermoplasmata archaeon
CTTGACGGGAAACTGATTTTCGTTGGAAAATCAAAAACCGGGACCATAGCAGCTTTAGCAGCTGGAGCAGAAGCCACAGTGAAAGACTTCGTTGTCGGCTTTGGTAAAACCGGGATCGCAGTCACCGCAGGGTCTGCAACAGCAAGCGCATCAGGAACAGCGCTCTTGATCTTGGTGATCGGGGTAAAATAATCTAATCACCCCCCCTCTTTTTTCTTTTTTATTCATTAAAAATATTGATTTATTTTATGTATAAGTTGCGCGTTTGATACGATTAAAAAAATTTTTAACACGTTCCGATGACTCTATCTGCGCCTATCGAGTCGATTCAGTAGTAAATCCCTGGAGCATCGATTGTTTTTCTTCGTTAAGGAAAACACTCCATCAACAATTATAAAGATTCTCTGAATGTTGTGTTTTACGAATCAGACCACCCTGGTGTGATTTGAGTTGAGATTGTTATTTTCTTGAGATCAAGGTTAGCTGTGAGGGGTTCAATAATGGTTACGGTCACTTGATTCGACGATTTTGTTAGGGCATAATCAGTGTTCTTTACAAGATGTGCGTTGGATAGAGATGAATTCAGAAAATTGAACCAAAGCCCTGGAAATTGGGTAATTATCGTTAAGGTTTTTACTAAGGTAATGGTATTGTTTGTTGAGGTGAGATACTCGGTTCGCACTGGATAGGTTCCGTATCCACTGATGGATACCTTTTCTTCGTTAGGCACAAGATCGATGCAAGTTAGGGAAAGGTCCGCTTGACGAATAGTGGTGTTATAGATGACTGAAAATTCTGGTTTGATTATAAACACCGATCCCTGGGTTTGATTGAGAATGATTCCCCCTATTTCGTAGTTATAGGCCTGGTTCAAGTAATAGGCATTTTCTGATGTGTAACGAAGGATCCCAAAATTGTCTTCATAGGTGTCTCCAAGCGTTCGGGTGATCCTATACGCCCATCCGTTGGAGATGAGTGCAAGCCTGCCAAACGCCTTATTCGACATGAAGAATCCCAGTTCCCTGCTGCCTAAGGTTATTGATGCAGAGATCGGGGCATTTTCTTTTAAAGCTATCTGGGAATCAATAGCAAATTTTAACTGTGAAAACTGATCTGACACAACACCCATGTGCTCAGCCTCACGCGATTCCATCCATTTTGGAACATAGATCGTCTGAACAATAGAAACCACGGCAAGAACGAGTCCAACGATCATGACTGCGACAACGATACCTGCGACTGCTTCATCTTTGTTTTTAATGCTTCTTATTTCTTTTCGATTTTGTTTCATTTTATCACCTTTTTTATGAAGGACGGTTGTAATTGTAATTTTGTGTAATTTTTGCCAGGGTAAGTATTGAGGCATACAAAGAAAATTCATCATAGCAAGCGTTGTATACGCCGAACAACAAACTATTTGTTGTCACTTTTATGGGTTTTCCATTTAAAGGTAGCGATGCCTTAAAATTGGCGTTTAGATATAGCTTCATAGTCGTCCGATCGTAGGTGCTCACAATGTAGTTCCATTTGTTCTCAAGTGGCGCTGAGAGCGTATATTGTTGATTGTTTGAATCGGTAAAGGTCACAAAGGCCGTTGTTTTATTTGCTTTGATGGTGTAAGACCCTTGTTTTGAAAAAATTGTTTGGGATGTCTCACTGAGAGGGATTCGAATCACGCACTGGTATAGATCGTTGCTTTTACCCCCATACAGGGCGATATAGCTATCATTAATGAAGGGGATGATCTTTATGTCATAACTGTAAACCCTCGGGTTCGTTGAAATTTTAATTAAACCATCGACAGCATCGATGATATCCCCATTTTCACCAATCCGCAGGGTGGTGATACTACCATCGTATTGATAACTATTCCAGGGATCGAGGAGGTCTTTGGAGACGATGGCATAGACTCGGTCTTTTACCGGGATTATCTTTGGTTGCTGAGCTAAATAATTGTCAGAATAAAATCGTCTGATGAATTCCAGGTAGTCTATCCAGCTTTTCGAAATAATACCGGTATCCGCTACTTTTACGGAAGCAACATACGCAACATATCGCCAGGTTGGATTATCATAATATTGAGAATAGACACAGGTAAAAATGTTGGTATCAACCTTTATGATTCCTGGATGATAGCAGGATGGAGCAAATTGCCACAGATCGATGACACTTTTTTTGATAGTGCCGTTGTTTCCATAGATTTTTAGGGTGGCTAATCGACCATACAAACTATAGGCAGAAGAGTCACGGTAGATGATCGCATAGACATCTCCGTTTACAGGAATCATCGATGGTTCTCGACAGCGTACAGTTTCAAAAATATATGAGTCTTGGACACCAAAAATATGTCCGTTGTTGCCTATTTTTATTGTTGCTACTTTTCCTTGGGAGTTACTATAGAGTTGGTACGCAACTGCATAGAAGCCGTTGCTCTTGTTTATCGGAATGAATGAGAAAGGAGTGTTCATACAGTTTGCATCAAAAGTATATCGCTCAATTAGTGAGATGTGCCCAGCAGCGTTGATTTTCACGGTCGCGATTTTCCCATCATGAAACATAGGGACCGTCATATAATGGCAATAGGCAATCGCATAGACATCATTATAAATCGGGATAATTGTTGGTTCATACGATGCATTATAGGTTCCGTTGCTTGAGGTATAACCAAGCTCGATGATGAACGAGTCAGTAAATTTCTGTGCTACGGTTTTACTTGTTGTGTTTACTGCTACTGTTTTTAACACCAATTTTGCATCGATACCGCGATACACATCTGCAACATATCGGCTGTCTGACGTAAGAATTTCATCTTCTGCATAGCATTTAAGACCACCAGCTTCGTCCATATCTTGAATCGGGTCTTTGTTGATACTTCCAAAATTACTTATCTTTATTGTTTTGATGATGCCGCCTGCTGACTCACCTCGGTACACAATCCCATAGACATCATCAACGATTGGAATGAAATACGGTGCTGAGCAGAGGAATGGTTCGAAAATCACATCCTTCTTAAATATAACAGGAATGAGTCCATTATCTTGAATTAAGAGGGTGGTTATTTTTCCCTGGAGGTTTGCCGTAGGGGAATCTATACTGTAGGAAATACCATATCTATTAAAAGGTCCATCTAGGCGAAGTATATGAGGCGACCGGATAAAATTACCAACAGTACTTTCAAATGAGATTTGATCAAATGCTTTTGCAAGTGGTGGGATTGTCCGGCTGAGGGTGATATCACCAGCAGGAGATATTTCAATCGTTTTTAAAATTCCGGTCTGCCTTAAAATCGGACCTGCGTAGACAATCGCATAGATATCATCATGGATATTGATGATTTCTGGACTTCCACCATCATCATCATCAAACCAAACATGAAAAGAAATATCAGAGAGTATACCAGCATTGGTAATTCTGACTGTTCGTAACCCACCATCATCTCCTACACAATTATACACGATGACGAAGATATTGAAACTATCAACGACTTTAATGATTTCTGGTTCTATCATGATGTCACCAAAAATTAATTTTTTATTCACCGGGGAAATCGTTCCAACATTGGAAATATTTACAGATATTAGTACCCCTGTGTTAGCTGCAGTGATCGAATATACTATTGCATAGACATCGTTACCTCTGTAGATAATATCAGGACTGGACGAGAGACCTGCATCAAGGGCTCTTGTGTTAATGATCGTTTTATTGATGTGTCCGTCATCATAAATTTTCACCGTCATGATATATAATTGGTTTCCGACACTCGGTTTGCTGTACACGATAGCGACGATTCCATTTATTGCATTTATTTGAATGATTTTTGGGGTTTTGCATGAGGAATCAAAATTAAAAAGATCAAGATAACTTGAAGTTGTTGATTTATTTTCAATAATCTCCCCGATGTCTGTGATATTGATCGTTCCTAGGTATCCTAACGAATTTTCATTGGTCGAAACAAGAGCATAGATGGTTCCTTGGACATGGATGATATAAGGATCGTAGCATCCTTGCGTATAGAATCCGAATTGTGATAATGAGGACTGTAGAGGTGTTCCGACCAGAGCATCACTGTGTTTTGAACGGTTTATCCATGTCTCGATCGTGCATTCATTGGTGACGCTCAAAGTGTTTGAATTAGGAACTTGACCATAATCATCAATCCCGTCAAAACTTAAGGATTTCGTCGAATGATTCAATTCGGTGTTTAATCGTTGAGGCCCACGTATTTCATTTGGTACGAGCGAGCCATCATTCGGTGGAAATTGCCCAGAGGAATCAAAGAGTTTCAATCCCGAGGATTCATCGAAATGCCAAATCCCCATTGCATCGATCTGTGTTGTAAAAAGTTTTATTCCGCCGGATTGGTTGAGCGTAGAATTCGCTGAGGTATATTGAATCCATGCCTCATAGAGATAATTTTTGTTCGAAGTGAGATTATAGAGGGTTAATTCCTGATATCCGGAGAGTGGCAAGGTGATATTAAGTATTGGAGTGCGAGTCCACTGAAGGTCATCTGTTCTTTTCCATTGAAACCAAAATTTACCAGGGAGATGACCCGCATTAATAAAATTGTAATATGATTTCAGGGTCGCACTATGAGGCCAGACATCATAGGGATTTAATGTTTGAACATAGGGCTGATCACCTCGGGCACCTTCTTGCACGAGACCGGCCATAATCATAGAATTTGTATCTTCATTTATCACTTTTATGGTGACTTCCAAACCATATAAACTATCAAGACTCGCAGGATTAAATATTATTTGTTCACCGATACTCCACTCCCCGTCGCCATTGGAATCTACAACATAATCTTTCGCTGAAACGAAAAAGTCTTGTCCGCCGATGGTGATAATCAGTTTGGTATTAAGGGCTAAAGGAACACCTCCGTTGTTTTGTAAAATAACATTTTTTTCATCTGCTGATGCGACCAGCTGCGCCGATGAGACATGGGTGGTCGTCGATGGGCTGGTTGCGTTGTTGAAAACAAGGGTATACACAATGCATAACAGTGCAAGACTAATTGATAAAAGTAAGATTGTTGCTATAATTTCAGATATTGCTTTGTCATTACGTTTCGCAGTAATATTTTTTCCTTTGAAATAATGATGTAATATTTTTTTATTGTTTATTCTCATGGTTCCAACCTTTATTTTAAGCAGTGGGATTTAATATTTTGTATAATGATCATTTATTTCATCATCCCTGAGATGTGTTTTATAGACAGCAAATTCATCATAGATGCCACTGAATCCTCCAAAGATGAGGGGATTATTTGAGCTTTGAATATTTTCATTACAGACTACAGACACGTTTGTTAAATTATTAAAGAATTTGATTTTCGCATGATCGTAAGTGAGCACAAGATAGTTCCACCCGTTGTGAATCGGCAGTATGAGAGTCTTATCACCACTCGTGGTTCGTAATGTTGCAGTAAAAGTTGTTTTATTTCCTTTAAGTTCGTAAGATCCTACTTTGGAAAGAATTGTTTTTAATGTATTGCTGGTATCACTTACTGTGATTTTGACGGTTTCAATGTAGCCGTCATCATAATCTCCCTGATAACATAATGCGACAATATTGTTGGTGATATTCGTATATGACGGGAGAATATTAGCAGCTGCTTGAAAGGCCAATTGAACATCAAAAATTACATTATTCACGGTCCGATAGATTGATCCATTTGTAGAAAGACAGAACGTACTGATGTACCCTTTGGCTGTTGTTTTATTATTGTCCCGTTGGATGAGATATAAAGGGTTTGTACTATGCCTGATATCTGATAGGGGTTAGTCCCCACTGATTTTGAATATGCTAAAGCATAAGTGGTGTTTTTAATATGGATTAAATCAGGCCTACTGCAACCATATGCTTCAAAGGTAAACGTAGCTTTTGGATTTTGATTGATGACTCCTGTGTCGTTAATTTGGATGGTGATTATGACTCCTGATCCTCGGTGCTGCCCGGGGATAAAATAATCATAACCGTATAGTAATGCATACAGATGATTGCTTCCATCAACAGGTATTATATCTGAATATTCGTCATATCCAAATACTGATGAAAAATATGCATTGGCCGTGTAGGTATCAATGAGTGTGATATTTCCGGCTAGTGATATTTGTATGGTGCTAATAAGATCACTTTTACTGGCATAGTTTGTTGAATGGTAAGAAACAGCAAAAATATTATCTTTTATTCGTATCACATTTGGTGAACAAAAATTTGAATACCCGGGTTTTGTTATATTATAGGAGCAGAGAAAATTATCTCGTATAGTTCCGTTATTCGCTATTTCAACGGTTTTTATAGTAATCGTAGGACTTCCGTAATTATCAAAAACAATCATATAGATATTATTGGTTACGTAAACAATTTTGATGGATAAACCTGGAGTGGCTTCAGGCATCGTTATATCTAAGGTGTCTATGAAACTTTTTTCTATCTTTCCAACATTTGATATACGAATCGTGTGAAGAGATATACTCCCGTACAGAACCTTTCGGCATACGACAGCATAGATGTCATTTGAAACAAGAACGATGTCAGGTGCATAGAAATTCACAGGGCCTAACAGGACCGAATCGAGAATTTTTTTCACGATCGATCCATTATCCGGGATTTTTATGGTCAATAAAACACCGTTGTTTGTATCAGAACTAACGCTTTTTGGGTACACAATCGCGTAGGTGTCTTTTACCGCGCTTACTTCGATTATCTTTGGAGAGGATATGGTATATGACGATGCAGGTTGGTACACATATTTCCATGCTGCATCATTCGTATGATTGGTGATAACACCAAGGTTTGAGATTTGTAAGGTCTTTACTTCAGCTCGTGTGCTGAGACGATAAGACACTGCAAATATATCACCGGTGATATGAATGATCTCAGGGTTTGAAAATTGATTCCAATCTGCAGGGGGTAACAGGGTGTCGTAATCTACTGAGTCGACAAATGTCCCGGTATCGGAGAGTATTATAGTTTCGAGAGCCCCACCTCGTTGTAAGTTTCCCATTTTATCCCCATAGAATACCGCATATATTTTATCAAAGACATGTATTATTCGAAGAGGCAGATCAGAGATATTATTATTATCAAATTTATATCGAATAGCATCAACAAAGATATTCCAACCATTTTTTATTTGAATAGCTCTTAAAGAACCATCGGTATCAGAATCTCTAAAAACAATAGAATAGTAATCGTCTTTCACGCGAATAATATCAAGGTACTGCATAATACCTGTTGGAGTACTGCCGCCCCCAAAATTGTAATATGATTTTTGTGCGGTGACCACTCCAGCAGGAGTTATTTTAGCTGTTTGTAAGCGCCCAACATATCGATTGGCAGCTAAATAGAATTCATATGACGAGTATGCAACAGCGTAATAATCTCCTTCAGTAAAAATAATATCGGGATAATAACAATTAATAGAATCAATCGTTACTTTATTTATCACTGCCTTTGTAATTTTTCCGTTTGATAATATTTGGACTGTTGCGATATATAAATAGCCGTTTTGTCCTCTGTAGACAATGGCATAGAGATCGGCACTTCCCACAATTTTGATAATTCTTGGTGTTTCACATCGCACTGTTTCAAATTGGTAGATATCAATAACACTTGTTGTTGCATTTTTAGATATGTTTCCTTCAGAAGAGATTTGAGTAGTGATAACAAAACCAGCTAGTGCTGAATTCCTCGATACAATAGCAAATCTATCGTTGGATATATTAATAATATCTGGTTCGTAACATCCGTATGCCTGTGTACCAAAAATGGTGCTATTTATTCGTGGTATGTTTGTTCCCTTGAATTCAGTTTTAGACTCGGGTTTTACCCATGCTTCTATCGCTATTTCATTGGTTGGGCTTAGACTTGATGCATGATTAATGATAACATAATCATTGTAGCCATCAAAACGTAAAGACCGGTTATTAACGACATTATCAGATTGATTGATTCTCTGCGGTGCTTGCGTTACATCCGCAGGAAATAAAGTTCCATTGTTCCCATTATTAGAAGAATCTATTGCTATCAACCCGGAGCTTTCATCAAAACGCCATAATCCACTCGAATAGCTCTGCGTTCGAAACGAATTGATCGTTCCAGTCGATGTAAGCTTTATACTTGCATTGGTTGAAGAATTATATTGAACCCAAGCTTGATAGAAATACTCTGTGTTTTCATTTAAACCAATCAGATTGTAATTATACGATCCATTATGACCAAAAACTTGAACCCATACTGTTGAATTCCATGGAGCGCTATTATTTGCTGTATAGATCGAGGCTTTAATATAGGTGAATCTAACTTTTTTTGTCCCCAGATAGTAACGATAATCATAATGCATATAGATTTTTGCGGTGTCTGTCGTAATAGAATCTGCATTTAAGGTTACTGCGATTGGGTTTACCGCTTGAGATCCTTCTTGCAGGACACCGCGCATGATGACAGAATTACTCTCTTTATCAGTAATACTTACTGAGACTAACATTATTGGGAGATTGGGGTCATTATTTGGAATAAATATTTTTTCACCGATATTCCATTCACCATCTGCCTTTGAAGCAGCGTCTAAAATGTTACCAACGGTCGTAACAACTTTTGTTTCTGCGAACCATACGGTAATTTCTGTATCAAGAGGTATCCCTTGACCGCCATGATGTTCGAAGACAACAGAGTTTCCTTCGATCCTTCCGATAATATTTACTGATGGTGTTGGATTGGAAAAGAAAACAGATGGCATAGACATAGTGGCAATCGCTAATAAAACAAACAAAGAAACACAGATACCTATCAACAAAAGTGTCCCCAATACTTCAGAGGTTGCTTTGTTTTTTTGTTGATTTTTCTTCCTCAACGAAGTACTGTGAATATTTAATCCTCGTATTGCCCTCATCATTTTATCACATTTTAATATTTTAATTCATATTCATTCCACCGAAAGTAAGTATCGATCTAAGTTGGGACATAAACACCTCTGAAAATTTTAATTTCATCAATCGCGCCAAATAATCCGCCGCCGAAAATGAGATGATCGGTATTGTTTTTTATCGTACCTGAGCATGATTCACTCCCTCCTGTTTGTATAACATCGTTGATATATAATTTTAAAAGTCCACCACCGTATGTTAGATCAATTCTTGTCCAGGTATCAAAAGAAAGAGTTCCGGAAAGAGTATAGGTCGTATTTCCAATGGTCATCCAAGCAGTCAGTAAATTATAATTGACCATGATAGCATATGAGTCCCCCTTATGGATGATCAATTTTTGTTCACCGATTAAATCTATTTTTTCCATGGTGAGAAAACCGCTTTCGCTTGAATTAATGGACCCGTATACAATGATTAACCGGTCAACATGGCTTAAAAGATTCAGAGCGGTAGAACCAAGAGCGCTGCGACCTTTGAATTCATAGATGAACAATGCAGTATCTGAAATATTACCAGTATCATCTATAGAAATCGTTGTTAAAAATCCGCGCTCCCAATTCGTATTATTTCCCCCTGAAAAAGAAACCGCGTAGAGTTCATTATCAATATGCATGATATCGGTTTTAAAATTATAATCGATTGGTGAAAGATAGGTGTAGAAGGGCAGGATGTCGATACTTCCGTTGATTACATGACCTAGAGAGCTTATGCTTAATGTTTTAATAAATCCAGTCCTGAGATGATCATTAGAATCAGCCCCATAGGCAATTGCATAAATGTCGTTTGTGACATGGATCATCGTTGGCTCTAACCCATCCTCAGGTAATCCATATTGAAAGGTTTCTTCCAAGGGCTCAATGATTGATCCATTATTCAAGATATGTACCGTGATGATATATCCATTACCCGAAGTAGCCCCATATCCATTATAGGCAATGGCATAGATATCACTCGCAATATACACTATCGAAGTCTCAGAGCAACTGGTCTGTGGAAATTTAACTTTGTCAATGATTGTTGGTCCAATATTTCCCAAATCGTCTATGGTTACAGTAACCAAATAGCCGGTCGGTAAAACTTCATAGGATGTCCCACCAACCGCTATTGCATACACATTTGTTCCGATGTTGATGATATTTGGCTCTCGTCCATAGTATTCCGGGAAATCAAATGTATCGATGATCTCACCGATGGTGCCATTCCCATTGATGGTAAGAGTAACCATATGGTTTTTTGCTTCAGTTTGATCATCAGCAGCCCCATACACTATTGCATAGATGTTTGAATGAATTTTGATAATATCAGGCTCAAAAAAATGAGGAACTGCTATTGATTTTGTGTCAATAACGCCCTGGAAAACACCGTCATTGGTCATTTGAAAGGTTGTCACATAGGCGGAAGTATTGTCACGATAAGCTATTGCGTATATTGTTCCAATGACTTGGATTAAATCAGCCTCAAGACAGGCGTTTCCTATGATATCAGACATATTTTTTGAAGAAATTTCTGACACATTACCCGGGAACTGTGCTCCAATTTTTGATACGTTTATCCATGTTTCGATGGTTATTTCGTTGGTCAAATTAAATTTAGGATGATGCGGAACATCTACGTAATTGGTTACACCTGTAAAATTTAGAGATCCGTTAACTTTTCCTTCAGTAATAAATGTTGCATCATGCACGGTGCCATTGCTTATGGGATTCATGGCATCATGTGCTATGGTCGACCCTGTGAGTTCATCAAAATGCCATAGACCTCTGGTCGATCGGTAAGTATAGAAAGAAATCGGACCTGCTCGCATGGTTCCATTACTACAATTCATCCAAGCCCAATATTCATAGAGAGTGCCGCTGAGCAGTCCTGTGAGTTGTTGACCATACCATCCGTCAATAGAAAGTGGTTTTACCGATGGCGAGTTGAGAAATGGTCCTCCAAAAAGACCATAGGTAAAATTGAGGTGCCCTGAGGTAAAATACGTATTGTTAAAAAAATTATAATACATTTTTAATGTCGCTGAGGTTTCTCCTACATCATCAGGAAACAAAGCTGTTGTATACGGTGAAAATGCACTTGAACCGTCTTGGAGAATTTTGTCGAAGATAATGATATTCTTATGGACATCGACAATGGTACACATCACTTGTTTTCCTTGCAGACTTCCTTCAGTATACGGATACACAACCCGCTCGCCTATATTCCACCATCCATCGTTGTTCTCATCGTTCCAATACCCAGCTTCACTGATGTTAAACGTGTCTACATCGCTTGCAATTGTCATGGTTATTTTGGTTTTTTGATCAAGAGGAATTCCACCACGATGTTCAATAGTGATGTTGTTTCCCATTACTGTACCAACAAGTGTGATTTTTGGAGGGGAAACATCAGAAAAATTTGTCCAGGGATTGAGAATGATGAGAGTGATGGCAGAAAAAAGACCAATTGCTATGGTAATGAGAAACAGGGTTCCAACTATCTCGGATACTGCTTGATTCTCTCTAAGAGATGATCGAGACATCATCCCACTGTTCAATTTAAACCCCCAGGGTGATTTTGAACATGAGCCATGTTGAAAAGACCATGATGAAAATATGTTTGACGGATGAGGTGATTCGTCCATCTTCAAAGACACCAGCGACTAATGCAGATCCAAACGCCTGGACGAGACAGGCAAGATAGAACATTCCAGTGATATCCTTCTGAGATGCGATACTTCCGCCACCCATCACACCCTGCATACCTTGGGAACCTTCACCACCAACCATCGCGGGAATGAAACTGGTACATAATATTAGCACGATTGCTAAGAACACGAACATACCGACGTAGATGACGACGACATAGGAGGCCATGTTGGTTCTTCGTTCTGCCTCAAGCATTTTAATCTCTCGTGCATCCTTTGCGGCGACATCAAGCACATCTGCGACATTCCCCCCGCTGTTGCTCGCCTCAATAATCAGGGTGATTGTTCTTCGAATCGATCGTGTGTTGACACGCTGTGAAAACGCAAGTAATGCATCGGTGACACTGCCCCCCCATGAAACTTGTTGGGAAATCTTCTTAATCTCAGGGGTAAGGATGCCATACTCGCCCTTTGAAGCAAAAAGTATGGCTTTGGTAAATGTCATTCCAGCTCTGCGGGACTCGGCAAGATCTCTGACGAAATCCGGGAAAATCGAATCGATCTTTGAGATTCTTCGCACATACAAAGATTCGTACATCCCGTACACACCAGCTCCAGATAGCAGGGCAAAAACAAAATAATCGACGAATCCTATGAATCCACCTATAACCCCAAGCAACGAGAGCATACCAAGGAGAATAAAAACAGACACCAGTACACCTGATACAATGTTGACGATGAGTTTGGTCATGTTTTTTGTAAGCATAAGATTTTTTATGTAGCCTTGATGTGGTGTTTTTGTATTTTTTTTCATTGCTATGCTCCCTGGCAGATCATGCGTATCACCACGGCAAAACCAACGTGAATGAGCGGAACGACAATTAAAATGAGGATGTAGAGGAATGTTGCGTTCCATGCACCGCTGATAATCATCATCAGGGGAATCACTATTAAAAGGAGCAGAACACCTGCGACAGCTGCGGTCACATAGCTTTCAGCCATGATTCCGAGGGTTTCCAGAAGTTGCTTCTGTTGGTTACGGTTTTCCCATAAATATTGGTCAGCTTTATGCATAAAATAGGTCTTTAATGAACCACCAGAAGTGACAGTCACCACCATGCCTTGGAGGAACTCTTTGAATTTTTGTGATGGTGTACGGGTGATATTCTTCTTAATCGCGGTGATGATATCAAAGCCAAGGAACCCAACGTCGCGGTATATCCAGGCTGATTCTTCCTTTACTTCTCCATAGATATCTTGTTTTGATAGGCTTTTGAAAATCTCAGTTGGCGTAATTCCAGCAGAGGCCATCGCCGAGATGAAGTTGATCGCATACGCAATATTCATATCGATCTTTTTTTTGCGTGCCTTTGCCCTGCTTTTTGGTGCAGAGAGTAAAACCGCATAGATAAGGACACCAATAAATCCAGGGATGAAAAGGAAAAAGATTACCAATCCGATGTCCAAGACAACCCCAAGGAGCGGAAGGAGAAGAAACACGAATGTCACAATAACAATCATAGAGCTAAGAAATCCTATGATGGTGCTCAGCAAAACATAGGAGAGATAAGCGCCAGCACGAATCTCCATATGTGCTGATTGCAATGCATCTTGCAGATGCTGATTCGCTCTTTTTTCTCCAAATCGTCCTAACCATTTATAACTCATTCGTTGATATTTTGTAAGTGTCATCGGCATCCCTTCGACTATATTCTATTTTTTTCTATTTTTTTTTACATAAACAATATCGTCAGCTGCGTCTCCAGGTGGGAGATCAACTTCTTTATCAATCATCACATCTTTTACAGTGATTTCTGCTTCTGTTTGCTTCGGTTTGTTTCCTTTACGGATTTTTTCCATGATTTCATCAGATGACTCCAAATAGGAGGCTACTATCCGAGCTACGTCTTTAAACGCACGAATATTGTTATCCTTCATCCATTCGAGAAGCTCAACGCGTCGTTTGAGTTCCTCCATCATTTCCTCTTTAGTTATCCCATGTTGACCTCGAATGCGCTCCATGACATAGCTTTTCCCAGAATAGAAGAATTGATCTTGCACTGGATCCCATCGGAACACCTCATTTGTCAGTATCTCTTTTGTCATCGGATCAATGTCAACGATTTCTACAATTTGTTTACATCGTCGTACCCGCTTATCCCCTACTTCCGCCTGTACCTGGATAGTGACGATATCCAGTGACTGTAGCATGACTCGCGGAATCTCAATTGGTTTTCCTTCCAATCGATGAATGAGAGATTGAGCAGAGTCAGCGTGAACAGTCGAATAGGTTGTGTGTCCGGTCGCCATCGCCTGGAACAGCACGTATGCTTCTTTTCCTCGTATTTCTCCAACAAGGATATATTCCGGTCGTTGCCGAAGCGCAGCCTTCATCAAATCATATAAATCTATTTCACCAGCTAGTTTATCATTAATCACCTCACCAAACCCAGATCGGACCACACCAGGAATCCAGTTAGGATGAGGCAGATTTATTTCTCGTGTTTCTTCTATAGAAACGATTTTTGATTCACGGGGTATGAACAGTGAAATCGCATTCAGGGTTGATGTTTTTCCGGAGGCAGTTCCACCAGCAATCAGTGCATTCACACCATTTTCAACCGCAAACCACATATAAGCAACCATTTCAGGAGACATGGTTTTATACATAATCAAATCGGTTGCGGTGATTGGATCAGCCCGGAATCTTCTGATAGTAAAGGTCGAACCTTTTGTGGTCACCGCTTTACTTAACGTCATCTGAATACGAGATCCATCAGGCATGGTCGCATCAAGCATCGGCTCTGCGATAGAGATATGTTTTCCGCACTTCTGAGCAAGCTTTACCACAAATTCGGACAATATCACTTCATCAGAAAATTGTATATTGCTTCTCAGAGAGCCGTATTTTCGGTGATATAAGAAAATAGGTAAACAAGAGCCATCGCAAGAAATATCTTCTATGTTGGGGTCGCGCATCAGTGGATCTATCTTCCCATACCATAAGAAATCCCGTTTCACATAATACAGGATTTTAGTTTTAAGCATGTCATCGACTTTCATCTTGTAATCTTTGATGATATGATCAATCCGTTCTATAAGAAACGCTTCGACCTTTTTGGCGTCAAGTTCATCTAAACGGATATCAATGGAATGCATCAGGGTCTCTTGTATAAATTCCAGTGAGTTATGCTCTGGTTCGGAAAGTTGCGGTTCGATGACCTTATAAAATTTATCAAGGGATGAGGTGTCTTTCAATATTTTAACAAAAGCAAATGGTTCAATGACCGGATAGCATTCAAGTTCAACGAGGTTTTTTTCATCAATGTTTATATCATGGGATGCAAAAACCACGATGCCTTTCTTGCCACACTGTTCACACTTGACGGTTACCTTTTGGCCTAGTTCTCCCTCACAAGGAATTTTAGAATGACACTCAGGACAGACTGCGATTTTCTTAATCATGGATCATTCCTTATTTTTTTCATGACGTCTGCAGGGTTATCAGCGTATTGGGCAACCACCGTCGCTACTTTTTTGAACTCTCGGATGTTATTTTTGTTCATCCAGTCTAACAACATCGTTCGATTTTTGATTTCACCAATCATACCTTCCCGACTGATGTCTTTTTCTGCCCTGATGCGCTCTAAGATGTAGCTTTTTCCCGAGTAAATGAATTTATCCTCTATCGGATCCCATCGGAATACCTCATTGGTGAGAATCTCCTTTGTCGTTGGGTCGATATCAATAATTTCGATTATCTGTTTGCATCGTCTTGCTCTTTTATTTTTCACACGAGAGATAACTTGGATGCAAACAACGTCCAATGTCTGTAGCATGATACGAGGGATTTCAATGGGTTTACCCTCCAATCGATGAATGAGGGATTGAGCAGAGTCAGCGTGAACAGTCGAATAGGTTGTGTGTCCGGTTGCCATCGCCTGGAACAGCACGTATGCTTCTTTTCCTCGTATTTCTCCAACAAGGATATATTCCGGTCGTTGTCTGAGTGCTGCCTTCATCAAATCATAGAGGTCAATTTCACCGATGACTTTGTTACCGACAACATCTCCAAACCCGGATCGGACCACTCCCGGAATCCAGTTCGGATGTGGTAAATTAATTTCCCTGGTTTCTTCAATAGAGACAATCTTTGATTCTCGTGGGATGAAGAGGCAGAGGGCATTTAATGTCGAGGTTTTTCCAGCAGCAGTTCCCCCAGCAATCAGTGCATTGATACCATTTTCAACTGCTAGCCACATATAAGCGACCATCTCAGATGACATGGTATGGAACTCGATCAGATCAGGTGGTGAAAATGGATCTTCACTGAATTTTCTGATAGTAAAAGTTGATCCTTTCGTGGTGACTTCTGTGCTCAGGGTCATCTGGATACGTGAGCCATCAGGCATGGTCGCATCCAGCATTGGCTCTGAAATAGAGATATGTTTACCGCATTTCTGCGCAAGTTTCACGACAAACGCAGTAAGCTCTTCTTCTTCGTTGAATTGTATGTTGCTCTTTAAGGAACCATATCGCCGGTGATATAAGAAAATGAACACACCAGAACCATCGCAAGAGATATCCTCGATATTTGGATCCTTCATGAGTACTTCGAGTTTTCCAAGTCCGATTGATTCTTTTTCAAGGTAATACAATATTTTTTTCTTTGTGAGCGGGTCAATATTGAGCATATAGTCGTCAATGATTAAATCGACTTTTTCACTAAGGTATTTGTCTTCTCCCTTTGATTCAAGATCCGCTGTCTTAAAGATAAATCCATCCAATGTCTCTTTTACAAATTTTAGGAGGTATTCCTCATCTTTTGATAATTGCATCTCAAGAAGGACGTATCGTTTATCGAGTGATTCTTTTTCGCGGATAATTTCCACATAAGCAAAGGGCTCTTGGATAGGATAAAAATCAATTTCTTCAATCGCGCTTTCCGAATAACCCATACGTTCCAGGGTATAGGTTTTAAGCTGGTTTGCCTCCCTTAAAAATCTTATTTGGCCATCAGGGGTGAGCTCATCGATTTTAATTTCTTTTTGAGCAGGGGTTTGGTTTGGTAAATCTAACACCGACTGGGCAGAAAACTCTGTTGGTATTGACGTTTCTTCAAAGGTAGCAGCTTCTGGTTCCTTTGTAAGGGTATTTTCTTCGCTCTTTAATTCAACTGGTTCATTTTTTATTGGTAGTGGTTGAGATTTTGTCTCCTGAGTCAAGCTTACAACTTCAACTTTTGTCGCGGCTTTTTCCTCTGGTTTTGAGACATCCTGGACTGTCGTACTTGCTTTTATTTTTTGATCAAGCCATATTGCTTCATCTGATTTAATTTGAGCGATTGATTCTTCAAACTGAGGAAGTGTTTCCGGGGTTTTTGTTTGTTTCTTTGTCGTGGACTTTTTTATCTTGGCGGCATCGTTTTCTTTTTTCTTTTTCTTAAACCCGATATGTTTCTTTATTTTTGGTGGTGTTGATTTCGGTTCTTTTATATCTTCTTTAACAGGTTTACTGATGATTTTATTTTTTTGTGTTTTTTGATTCTCTTTCTCATTGTTTTCTGTTTTGCCTTGATTTCTTCTTTGAAAGAAAAACAGATTGCGTTCATTTTTTGTTGCGCTTTCATCTCTTGTTTTTTTCACGGGTTCAGTCTTTTTTTTATCGTTGACATAAAAGAGCGATGGTCGTTTTTTTTCCGACAGCGGTAGACTATCAGACAGAACGTTCTCCGTTTTTTTCCGCTCAAGAACCTCAGTATGAGCATTTAAAATATCATCTACTTTTTTTTCTATTTCTGAATCATCTGTTTTTATAGAACGAAAGGGTACTTTTTTACGACCGTCTTGTGTTTCCACAGTACCCCTCCGTTAGAGCTTTCCTACCGATTCCATGCATCCCATCTTCCCACATCTATGTATCCGAAAGAGTAGAATATGGTTAATTAATCTCAACGCTACTTTTCGTGCATCTCATCCAACTATTTTTGATATAGTTTGTGCGTATTTATAACTTTCTTTAAAATTCTATGTCAGAGTTAGTAAGATTTAGTCCCTTGGTTTCCTAAACCACAGGATTGCTGCCATAAGGCCTAGACCGAATGGAAGAACGAGGATATAGTAGATGATGTCAATTTTGCGAAGGTACTCGGTGATATCGTAGCCGGAGACATAGAGGGTGATTAGGGCAACAAGGACTACTGGAACAAGGATCCCAATGATTAGTGGTACAGCTTCTCGATTCATACCCCTCACCATGGGAGGAGAATTGTATTACCCTATTTGTAGTTAGTGGAAAAAAATACTTTTTATATGAGGAGGATGAAAAATCTATATAAACCATCACCGGATTCTTGGCTAGACGGGATTTCTGTGGTTCAAAAAACAAATGTTATTATCATGGGCGCAGCAGGAAGAGATTTTCATAATTTCAACGTGTACTTCCGCAATAATGCAACCTATAATGTTGTCGCATTTACTGCGACACAGATACCTGATATCGCGGGCAGAAAGTATCCAGCATCTCTTGCAGGGAAATACTATCCAAAAGGTATCCCGATTTACCCAGAAGAACAGATCACTGATCTTATTAAGAAATATGATGCTGATCTTGTGGTGTTCGCATATAGCGATGTCCCCTATACGTATGTTATGGGAAAATCTGCGATGGTAAATGCTGCCGGTGCTGATTTCATGTTGTTGGGCCCGAAGAGTACTATGCTTGTTTCAAAAAAACCGATCATTGCGGTCTGTGCGGTTAGAACCGGGAGCGGAAAATCACAGGTCTCAAGGAAGATATTTGAAATTTTACGAAAGAAAGGGTTAAAAGTTGCGTCAATTCGTCATCCGATGCCGTATGACAAAGATCTGACCACGCAGGTTTGTCAACGTTTCGCCAGTTATGCTGATCTTGACAAGTACAACTGTACGATTGAGGAACGAGAGGAATACGAGCCGTACATTGACATGGATGGAATAGTCTATGCAGGCGTTGATTATGAGAAGATTCTGCGGACCGCGGAAAAAGAAGCTGATGTGATAATCTGGGATGGTGGAAATAACGATTTTTCATTCATCAAACCTGATCTCCTTATCACAATTGCTGATCCTCACCGAGCTGGTCATGAGCTGTTGTATTACCCTGGTGAGATGAACGTGCGAAGTGCACATGTCGTCATCATCAACAAGGTTAATACTGCGCAGAGGGAGGATATCGAAACTGTTCGAAAGAATATTCAGACCATAAATCCTACCGCACAGATTATTGACGGATTTTCAGCAATTCAGGCTGAGAATAAAAAAATGATCACAGGAAAGCGCGTGCTGGTGATTGAGGACGGACCAACCGTGACTCATGGCGGTATGCGGTATGGCGCTGGTACTGTTGCTGCGAAAGAATACGGTGCGAAGACTATTGTGGATCCTCGACCGTTTGCGGTCGGCTCAATTATTGATACCTTTGAGAAATATAGTCATTTGACCAACATTCTTCCTGCAATGGGGTACGGGAAAAAACAGATTCATGAGTTGGAGCAGACGATTAACAACACTGATTGTGATGTCGTCATTAGTGGCACCCCGATTGATCTGACTAGGATCCTAAAGACGAAAAAACCTATAGTACGGATAAGCTATAGTGTGGGAGATAAAACCGCTGTACAGATCGAAACTCTTCTTCTTAAGTTTTTGAAAAAGAAGAAACTATTTTAGTTGTTTTCCGAAGAGAACGAACTGGGCGATGAGCGATTCAAGCTGGATATGCTCGTTACTCCCTTCGACGAGTCTGAATTCTACTTCCCCGGTTTTTTCCATAAGATTCACTTTATGTTCATCAGGGATCGTCAGGTCAAAGATGCTGCGATGAATTTGCTTAATGATTTCTTCACCGCTTAACCCGTAGGTGATGAGCAGGTCGTAGAGCTGATTTCTGGCAGCCATGAAATTCCCACCCAAGGCCGTGTTAATAAGGTTTTTAATGTCTTCTGGTCGCGCGGTTGCAGAGGTTTCGTAGAGCAGTTCTGCGGTGATCTTTTTGTCGATTGATGCGCCGACTTGAAGAATGTTGATCGCCCTGCGCATGTCACCTCGTGCGATGAAAATAAGAGCTTCGAGGCCATCAGGGGTGATTTCGAGATGTTCTTTGGTCGCTATCTTCCTGATGTATTTTTTCACATCCTCGGCTAAGAGTGGTTTGAACCGAAAGACCGCGCATCTGGATTGAATCGGCTCGATGACCTTGGATGAGTAATTCACCGAGAGAATGAACCGACAGATGTGGGTGTGCTTCTCAATAGTCCGTCGGAGTGCTGCTTGTGCTTCCTGGGTAAGAGAGTCTGCTTCATCAAGGAAAATGATTTTAAAGTTTGCTCCGATGGGCGCGGTGCGTGCGTAGTCTTTGATTTTCCCCCGGATGATACCGATACCTCGTTCGTCACTTGCATTGAGCTCATGGAAGTTTTGTGACCAATGGTGTTCTCCGAATACCTCGTGAGCTAGAGCGAGTGCTGCGGTTGTTTTCCCAGTCCCAGGAGGTCCAGCGAAAATCAAGTGGGGAACGTTTTTTGTCGTGGCATAGGCTTTGAGTCGTTCAATGATGTTTTCCTGACCGACAAGATCTGAAAGAGTTTTCGGTCTGTATTTCTCAGTCCAAATGTCTTCGCTTGCAGAATATTTTGTCATATTCTTACTACCAATAAATAATTGAACTATGAAATAGAATAACCCTTTATAATACCTTTATATTTTGAATTTCCCCTCGAACTTTATTAATTCATAAATCTCATCAGAGGAATCATATCAGAAAATATTTTAGAAACTCATCCTTTTTGTGGTAAACAATGATAAAAAAGTAGAATGACATTTAGCTGATCATGTATCCTGGTTTTTTTCTTGTTTATTTAATTTTCTTCATGAATCAGTCGCAAACGATGGATTACTTTCTTCTTTAGGCATGACCGAGGAACTAGACAACAAGTTCGACATGAAGGTAAAGAAAGTTAATCTTTTGGAACATATGACCATATGCAGTGTACATTTCAAATGTTACTGGAGTTCCGCGAGGAAAATGGGTCACTGAAAAAGGCGCCTTATATATCGCCCACAGGTTGACCGCCTCGATGGTAATGAATCCGCTTTCTGTCGTCAGATTTGTGTATTTGCCAAAGATGAATGCTTTTTTCAATTCATTCGAGCTTGATGGGGTGATCGTTATTGATCCATTGCCCATTGACACGACAGTGGGAACTGCAGCAGCTATCAATAGCAGACAGACAAATATTCCTACGATTTTGCTTTTCATGGTTTTATCCCTCATCTGTTAAAACAGGTCATTGATTTATATCTCATTGGTTCATTTAAATGTTTGGAATAGATAAAGCCTCATTTTCCTCCTTAAAAACAATTCCTTAGACTAAATTCCTGACATTTTTCGACTAGATATCTTACATTGTTTCTCTGTGATGTTTTTCCCGTCGTAATGTTTTTTTTCTCTTTTTCGTTTTTTTGTCGGTATTTTGTCTTTTTTGGCATTTTTCCAGATAGTCTTTATATAGCATCATTGAGAGACGTTAGCACGAGTCACAATAGTAGGAACGGGGTGACGAGATGGAAAAAAAATTACTGAAAGGAATTCTAAAACTTTGTGCGTTCGTCATCATCGCAAACCTCCCCTTTCTTACCATAACACAGCTTCTAGGCATCGATACGTTCATTGACTCTTTTAAACACCCAAATTCCTATCAATACATAAAAAATGACAACCTACATCCGACTGATACGAATGGCGGATACGTTATCGTTAAGAAACCTACGTATCAAGGATATGCAATCCATGAAGGAGACACCATCATCTATTATACTGCCAAAGATAGCTTACAACAAAAAGAGGTATACCAGATTGTTTCTGAAAGAGGAGTAAAAACATATTACACATTTTCCGCTACCAAAGGTCAATTAGATGGACCTGTCTACGATCAACAAATTATCGGGAAAATTATGGGCAGATTTGATGATAATATATGGATTGCATTCTGCGTTCAAATCTGGGAGATTTCTATTGAAAATCTTAATGCTGTCGCACTGTTTACCAATGATTAAAATATCATGATAAGTTTCTTTAACAGCTGATGGTTACCCTAGAGGCGGTAACTATGCAATTTATACCTAATTCTCCTTTAAAAAAGACCATGCTCAGCGAACTAAAAATGCATGATATCGATGACCTTTTTTCAGACATACCCGGAGAAATAAAAGTAAAAAATCTACAGCTGCCAGAAGCACGAAGTCAACAAGAGGTAGAAGATCACATGCGGAGGCTTTCTTCACAGAATAAATCGTTCTGTGAAATGCCATCGTTCATCGGTGGAGGGTTTAAACCGCATTACATCCCTGCTGCTGTGAAATCGATTGTGTCCCGCTCAGAGTTCTACACCGCTTACACCCCCTATCAACCAGAAACATCACAAGGATTCCTTCAAGCGATTTTTGAGTACCAGAGTATGATTGCTGAGCTTACCGGGATGGAAATTTCCAACGCCTCTCTTTACGATGGCGCAACAGCACTGGGTGAGGCAGCGTTAATGTGCAGCCGTATTAGTAAGAAAAAAACATTTGTGATTCCTGAGAACATCTCCTGGGAGAAAAAAAGTATCCTGCGGAATTATACGAAAGGAGCAGGCATCCAGGTAAAAGAGGTTGCATACGACCCTAAAACAGGAAGGGTTGGCCTAGGGGAACTTAAAAAGACCATCAATGCTGACACGGCAGGGTTTTACCTGGAAAATCCTAACTTTTTTGGTGTCTTTGAAGATGCGGTGGAGGAGATCCATTCTATATTACAGAAAAATGAAGTTTTGTTCGTCGTTGGTGTTGACCCGATTTCACTGGGGATTTGTAAAAGCCCTGGACAGTATGGTGCAGATATAGTGATCGGTGAAGGAAAATGCCTTGGGAATCCATTGGATTTCGGTGGATCGTCCTTAGGGTTTTTTGCTTGTAAAAACGAGTTTTCACGTCAGATCCCAGGTCGTATCATCGGTCTGACAAAGGATCAACAGGGAAAAAGAGCATTCTGTATGACGATGCAGACCCGAGAGCAACATATCCGCAGGGAAAAAGCTACCAGTAACATCTGCACCAATGAAGGGTTGTGTATGCTTGCCGCAGTCACTTATCTATCATGGCTTGGCGGGAAAGGACTGCATGAACTCGGAGCTTTGAACTTTGAGAAAGCCCAAAAACTAGCAAAGAAAATCAGCTCGATTCCCGGTTTTTCATTGATGTTTTCTGGTGTTCATTTCAATGAATTTGTGATCCGCTGTCCAGATGCAGTCAAAGTCCACAACCATCTGCTGCAAAACGACATTCAAGGCGGTCTGCTATTACAACAGTGGTACCCTAAGCTAGCGGATTGCATGTTATTTGGTATTACCGAGTTACACAGCGATGAAAGCATCGATCGTTTGGTTTCGCTGCTCAGGGAGGTGCACTAATGTACCATAGTGTTGTCTGGGACGAGCCACTGCTCAAGGAACTTGAAGAGATCAAAAAAGAAAAGTACATCCTGATGTCGGTCCTTCCCGAATCCCTTCAAAGAAAAACAATAATTGATATCCCGGATTTGGATGAAACGCAAGTGATGCGACATTTCTTCCATCTGAGTCAAATGAACTATGGTATCGAATCAGGGTTTTATCCTTTGGGCTCCTGTACTATGAAATACAACCCGAAGATCTGTGAGGAAATCAGTCGTTGGGAGCAGTTCGCCCTGCTTAATCCATATCAAGACGAGTCGACGACACAGGGAACATTGCGGATGATGTATGAGCTTGAACAGATGCTGTGTGAAATCACTGGAATGGATCATTTTACCCTGCAGCCGGCTGCAGGAGCGCAAGGGGAATTCACCGGCCTTCTCATCGCTCGAGCATATCATGAATCCAACAAAGATGCCGCCCGTGATGAGGTGATCCTGCCAGATACATCCCATGGCACAAATCCTGCAAGTGCTGCCATGGCAGGCTACAAGGTCATTGAGATTCCCTCAACCAAAGAAGGAACCGTTGATTTGGAGATGCTAAAAAAAGCTCTTTCAGATAAAACTGCATGCTTCATGCTTACCAATCCAAACACCCTTGGTATCTTCGAGTCAGAGATAATTGAAGTTGCGCGACTTGTCCATGAAGCAGGTGCGCTTCTCTACTATGATGGGGCGAACATGAATGCGATCATGGGAAAGGCACGCCCAGGGGATATGGGTTTTGATATCGTGCATCTTAATTTGCATAAGACATTTTCCACACCACATGGCGGTGGAGGCCCCGGGTCAGGTCCTGTTGGTGTGAAACAAAAACTAGAGCGATTTCTGCCAGTGCCATGGATAGTAAAAAAGCAAGATACCTACTGCTTTGATTACGCACATCCAGACTCGATTGGAAAGATAAAGTCCACCTACGGAAACGTATCAGTGGCCTTGAAAGCATACATCTATATCCTTCTCATGGGTGGAAACGGGCTGAAAGAAGCATCAGAAATCGCTGTACTAAACGCAAATTATATGAAGAAAAAACTCGTCGATTCTAAACTCTACCAACTACCTTATCGAGAACTTCGGAAACATGAGTTCGTCCTCAGCTGCGAGCACTTGCTTTCCACCAAGGGAATCCGTGCGTTAGATGTTGGAAAACGTCTCTTAGACTACGGACTTCATCCACCGACCGTCTATTTCCCTCATATCGTCAAGGAAGCAATGATGATCGAGCCGACCGAATCAGAGTCTAAAAAAACCTTGGACATCTACATCGATACCTTACTAAAGATTGCACAGGAAGATCCGTCCCTGGTGAAGAGTGCGCCGCAGAATACCGTGGTTCAGCGTATCGATGAAATCGGGGCAGTGAAGAATCCTATCTTGACGTGGAAAAACCTTGATAAAACAAAGGAATAGAGCCTCAATATCGTTCTTATTGAGGACGTTTTATTTTCTTTTCTCCAAGTCCATGAATTGTTCCCGATGTCGCATGGGTAGTGATGGTGATCGTTGTTGGTCCGATTTTTTTAAGGGACTGGAGCAGTGCGATAGCGTGTTCCTTTTCACGATAGTGACATTTGAGGATCCCTGATGTTCCGTCGAAACGGATGACCCATAATCCCAGTTCTTTAGTATTTTTAGAGTAGAGGTCGTAGGTGGCTTGTCGAAGTGCCTGTATGAGCTCTGTATTGGTCGGGGCATGGTTCTGCGGTTGGTACGCTGCACAAAAACCAATGTACCGATGCCGCCGGGTACCTTTTACGATACAGAACACCTCTTGCGTAAAAAACAAGAAGAAAGTTTTTTATTCTGATTCGATACGAGGTGCCAGAAGGTAGGTGACATGTCCATGTTTCTCTGCGAAATCAAAGTCGACTCTGATGGGATTATCATTGCCAATGTTAATCGTGATCGGATCTTCGTTTTTCACTGGCTTGATCATGTTGCTGAAGTAGTCGATTGAGAAAAGGCTTTTAAATTTCCCGGGTGCGTGGAGCTCCAGCAGTAAACTCTTTGGGAGTTTGAGATTCACGGTATCGGTATCTCCTTCTGCAAACAGCTCAAAGGAGTCTTTATCGACACTTAATGCCAAATGATCAGAAACAGCTTCTGATGCACGGACACCTTTACTGAGTTCCGATGCCCTGACCACTGCTTTTGCGGGAAGGTCTAGATGAGGGACCTTAGAATCAGGCATCCCTGCAGTATCGATGAGCCCCATCCGTCTGATGAGGTTGCCGATTTTCACGATTAAGCGGTTTGATTCTTCATCGTACTCCATGGTAATCGAATCACCGGTATTCGCAAGTTTCATGATGCCATTGAGTTTATCAAGATCAATGCCCAGCTCCATGTCATCTGCTTTATATTCCTCAAACGCGGTGCTTTTTAGTTCTAAATCGACCATGGCGACATGTGCTGGATCAACAGCACGAATCGAAATCCCTTTAGAGGTAATATTGAACTTTGCTTCGTTTACAAGTGGTGATGTTACATCGATGATTCCTTTTATGATTTCTGATTTTATCTTTGCATTAAACATGGCACACTGCCTCCCCAGTTTATGATCCTCTTCTTGGGAAAAGAATAGGACATTGCCTATATAATGATGACGGTATTTTTCTCTCCTATCAGCAGACGATCACTAGGAGACGAAATTTCTGGCCTAAAACGATACCTTCAGAGAGCTGTAGTCTATAAGCCATAATGAACCTGTTTAAGACAATTGGTAAATGAGAAGAAAATCTTGTTTTTTCGCTTCCTCAGAATAGATAGATACTTTCTCAAGAAATACTGGTTCTCTCATGATGATTTCCAAGGGATGCGCCGCAAAATAAGATATGGTCGAATTCTGTTCATTGCATAGTTGGGTGAAATTTACAGCAGGGAGTGAATCGTTTTTTGTCCCCCGATGACCACAGGTTTTATTGAGGTATGAATGCAGATCTTCACCAGTCGTCCAATTCGGTTGGGAGAAGCGAGGCCAGGGTCGGATGAGCAGCCGTTCCGAAACACTAAGATCGGCATCCCAGGATCCTTTCGAAGCAATAACGATATATTCCATGGAGATCTTCACCGTATACGTATAGTCTTTTTTGGGGAACTGAAACTGCGTCGTCTGTTCAAAAAATCGATTATCGATGTTACCAAGAAGATTAGAAAAACTACTGGCAATAGATTGTAATTCAGCGGTTCTTTGCCAATCACTGGAAAAGACAAGGGAGAAGACGACGGTGAGCAGAATTCCGGTCGCCAGGAATAGACCGATCTGGGACAGCGTTAAGCCAACAACCCCGTCGGTGTCTTTAAGACAGCGCAACATAGGTTTTTCCCTCCCTGTAAAAAAGCTCCATGGTGATAAAATAGGAACCTGAATGAAAGAGAGCTATCTGAGTGAGGTTATGGTCGGAAAAACGAGCATTGGAATGGAAGGTTCGGATGGCTCCATCATCCATTACGTAATAGTAGTTATTACTCGAATTTTCATCGAGCGTAAGGTCGATCGGTTCAACTGTCCCATTTCTTGGGAGGCTTCCAAAGACAATGAATCGCAGGGATGCAGGGAATTGTATATGAATCGTGGTTTGGGATCCATCGTCAGCGTATTCGAACATGTTTGTTGCTTCAGTCAGAATCGTATCGATCTGATGTTCCACTTGATGAATTTGAGAATCATTCATGAGATTTTGTGCTGAAAGACAAAACAAGGCAATTATTGCAGTTGCTATGATCAGGATCACTAGAAGACCTATGGGTTGACCAAGGACCGCGTTATCTTGTCCTGAGCCTAGATTTGCTCTGTGTAATGACATAAAACCTCCCAGATTTATTAAAAAGAATTAAATATTTCAATATATATCTATCGATTGGAGTTATTGTCTGGGAGGTATAGTAGTGAAGATACGAAAAAAGAGAATATATTTTATCGTTAATGACCACGCGGTGCTCGGGCTTCCGATGCGCTTGACCGTTTCTTTGGTTATTGGAACGGTCGCACTTATCGCGATCCTATCCTATATATTGAATCCTTGTTTATTTCCGCAACGAATGATTGTCTCTGTATCACCGATCATGACGACCCTGCAAGGGAGTGAGCCGGAAAATGTGAGCTTTATCGTGTTTGTGAATGATACCACGGGTCATCCTCTGAGTGGCGCAGTAGTTATCATCAAAGGATTAGGAGGAGCTGGCTCTGGTTTTTCTGACAAGACAGGTAAAGCAGTGATCCAGATCCAGGTTCAACTCAAGGATGGCATCTACGAGGGGTACCTTGATATCTCGGTGAAAGCACCATGTCATATGCCCGTTGAACATCAGGAGATGATAAAAGTCGTAAAATCCTCTCAGTAATGATGGGTCGTGCATTATTGTTCAAGGAGAAAAATGATAATGTAACGAAAAGCGGACAAATTAACAATTATTAGCTAATTTATTTCATTTCGTACAAAATTTAATGAAAAAATCTTATGTAGTATTTTATTGTTCTATTTTCTGAGGTCATGCTATGGGAAAGAAAATAGTAGGAATTTTTATTGTAGGGCTGTTGATAGCAATCATTTTTCCATTAGGGAGTTCACTTGCTCAAACGGTCAAAGAAAAACAAATCATGAGTGTTCCCCATCACAAATTGAAATTAAAATAAAAGGTGGATTTGGTGGCATTCATGCATATGTAAAAAATATCGGGACAACATATCTGAATAATGTAGATGAGACAGTCGTCCTTGATGGTCCTTTGATTTTCCCGGATTCTAGCTATATAGAGTAAACTGGTTGTTTTGAAGCAGGAAAAACAACACGTATTATATTTGTTGTTTTCGGCTTCGGTCTAACGAATATAGAAATGACTGTTGATACGACAACGGTAACTGTATCGGCTATAGTTTTTGGATATTCTGTCTTCGTAGTTCCTTAAACTCTTTTTCTTTTTCTATTTTATTTCGCATAAAAAAAAACATGCTGTTCTTAGGATATGTTTTAAAGGAGGAATTTTCGATTCTTATGCTTGTTCAAAATCTTTTTTACAATACGGACAGACCCGTGCACCAAAAGGGATATCTTGTCCACAATTGGGACAAAATCTGTCTCTTGGTTGCAGAATTGTTTTTTTCTTTGTTTCTTGTGCGGTTGCTCCTGCAATAGAAACGATAATTACTGCGATGTCTTTGATTAACACTAAACCATGTTTTATAAACCGTGTTAATGCTTCCTCAACAGGTGTGATAGTTTTATATACTAGAACGAACATAATATTACTAGGGCATTGGCTATTTTTGTAGTAAGGTGTTTGGTATGACCTACTGTAAAGTATGTAAAAAAGAAACGAAACAAATTCCCATCCGCAAACTCGATTGCCTCATCATCGTGGAAGAATATTGTCCATGGTGTGACGAATCGACCCTGCGATATGAGAAAATTCAGACGATCTAAGCACTCTCTTATCCACCACGGGCAGAGAGTTTAGACAAAGAGATAGGTTTTTTTATATATATCAGTTATGTTATTGGTTATTGTAGTAGAAATTTGCGGAGGGCGATCGGTAGCGTGGAGCATCAGAAAAAAGAATCTTCAGAGGTAAAATCACACGAAGAGATAATGGTGCTATTTAAAACACTCAAATCTCTTGAAGAAAAAGTAAAAAACCCTGAAGCATGTGGTGAAAATTCTATTCAACCAGAAACAATCATGCAGGAAAGAGAATCTCCAACGCAGACCCCCAAGGAAACCTCTGAGGAACAACAGACCAGAAAGCCTGCACATGAGATACCTCTGGAAAAGAAAGAGAAACGAAAACACCCATGGTTGAAAAAACAAGACAGCACAAAACAACCTCTAGAGAAAAAAATGAATAGGTTTTCTTTTTTAAAAAGGAAAAATGATAATGACCCTGAACTTGAGGTGCCCATCGAACCAGAACCAATGACCCAGAAAGTAAAAATTTCTAGGAGCACGTTTACTCTTCAATTAGATAACGATGGTAATCTTGTTGGATTCCCTCTTAAAAAACCAATGCCGGAGAAACAGAAAAAAGGTTGGTTTTCCTTCAGAAAGAAAACTCAGGAAGAATCTGCAGAACCCTCGGTGGAAGAACAAGCACATGGCATCAAAGGAAAGCTCAAGCGGGTGGCTTCCAAACTTCGACGAAAGAACGCCTCAGATGGCGAGTCTAGCGGTGGAGTCGGTAGTAAAATAAAAAGTTTGTTCCGGAGATCAGCCAAAGAATAAACCCTGATATGGTATGTTGATTATTTCAACCAGAACATTACTTTTTTCTCATTGAAGTTGTGTATCGCACCATCGATTTTTCCTTCTCGGGCCAACCATCCAACCGCGGTGAAAACATCATGCTCAACGATGCGGGATAATCGCGACAGAGACGTGACGTCCACTTCACCCCAGATTTCTAAGGCGCGCCATATTTTCCCAGCGTCTTTGCCGATCATTGGAACAAGATTGGTTTCTCCAAGCATGAAGTTGTTTTGTTCTTTCCGTATCTTGTTTTCACGGGCGAGCCACCCGACAGCGGTGTGAAGTTGTGGTTCAGTAAAATGTGCTACGCTAAGAAGTTCTTGTTCTGAGAGCGGCCCACGATCATGAAGGGTCTGCCAGAGTTTACCGGCTTGGTCACCGAATAAAGACATGATGTCGTTCATAGGCTCATCCTCAAAAAAGGAAACATACTTTTGATGATTATATACATTGTGATTTGTGTGACATTGGGACAGAATTCCGAGATCAATCTTTTAGAATAATCACATAGGCACGTTTGCCTATGTACTTTTTTGGCGCATCCACCTTTGCTGAATTCCCAAACGCCGTGATATGTTTTTCGTAAAACGTTTCAACCTCATCAGTCAGAATAATATCCTCTGTAGTCATCTTAATTCTCCGCATAATTAAGATATCCATGGATATCCTTATATAGTTTTCTGTCCATTACTATATTGATGGAAATCACAGCAAAAATGGCTCAAAATATGGTTGAAATTCTTGAGGAAATTAAAGAGGAGTGTTTTCCCAAAGGGAAAGACTCCTACCCGTTTACTGAGTGGGAGCAGAAACGAGAACGAGTAAAACAGCGACTTCGAGAACTTCCCAAGTATGTCGATCAAGCTGCAGATATGATCCAATTTATGAAACCAAAAGCAGGACAACATAAAAAACTTAATGTTCAAAAGAGGACGATGTTGTTCTTGTTCGCCCGGTTGATGAACAAGAGCAACCGGGATGTAGAGGAAATCCTGGTTTTGTTTGAACCATTGGTAGGCGTTAGACTGAGTTACAAGTATATCGAACGGTTATACTCGGATCCTGAGGTGAAAACCACACTTCATAATCTGTTCATTCTCCTGCTCCGTGATGAGGGCGTCTCTGGGGATTTTTCCGGTGATGGAACCGGCTATTCCCTCACAATCACCAAACATTACCGTTCAGAGACGATGAAGACGGGAAAAGATTACCTGCACGTATTCCGAATGATCGACGTGGACACCGGGCTCTATGTCGCTTGTGGATATTCCAATGTTTCTGAGATGGAGGCGTTCCAAAAGGCAATGGCGATGCTCACAAAACTTGGAGTACCAATTGATTCGATGGCATTGGACCGGTATTACAGCTCACGAAAAGTCATCGAACTTTTCAAAGAGGAAACTGCATTGTATCTGATACCAAAGAAGAATATCGCTCGAGTTGGACTAGGATGGTCACGAATTATCAAACGGATACTGGAGGATCCTTACCTGTTTCTGAAAGGATATTACCTACGATGTCTAAGCGAATCAGGGTTCTCAGCAGATAAAAGACGATTCGGTGGACTGGTGAGACAGAAACGAGAAGATCGACGGGAGATCGCATTATTCTCTATCGCATTTCTTCATAACATTTTTACTGTGAGAATCAGACCCAGTTAATTCTGTCCCAAAGCCGAGGACACCCAAATGTTTATGAGCTTCGCTCCTATCCTTACTGGGTAAGAGTAATGGAACATCGATACGCACTGATAAGTGTCTACGATAAAGAAGGCATCATTGATTTTTCAAAAGAACTATCAAACATGGGGTTACACATTCTTACTACAGGTGGCACCGCTTCCTTTTTACAAAAAGCAGGAATCCCTTACACCGAG
>DQIQ01000104.1 GCA_003942085.1 Thermoplasmata archaeon
CACCCGGGAAGTTCGCTTCACCGGGGAAGAGGTAGAGAAGGTCGAGGAACCGGAAGAGGCCTCGGCTATTCTGTGACTACCGCTCATACGCAACCTGGACGTGTATAAAGCCGACTATAACATAGTCAATCGGCGTAAATTGCTACGCCAATTGGGGGATGGCTCGGCTCGAGCGCTGAAGAAGGTCGTGTCAAGCTGCGATAAGCGCCGGGTAGGTGCAAGAAGCCTATGATCCGGTGATTGCTGAATATGACTTCATATTCTTCGGAATGGCCAGTAATGGCAGGGAACGCGGTGGATCGAAACATCCTAGTAACCGCAGGAAAAGAAATCAAACGAGATGCCGTTAGTAAAGGCGATCGAAACCGGCACAGAGCAAACTGAATCCGCTCCAGAAATGGAGTGGAGATGTGGTGTTGAGGGCTCGGATACTTCTTAATCGAACAATCAGAAATCTGCTGGAACGCAGGACCATAGAGGGTGATAGTCCCGTATGAATAATCCGAAAAGAAGATTTTCGATGTACCCAGAGTAACGTGCGTTGGATATCGCGCGTGAAGCAGGGAAACATTCATTTCCAACTCTAAATACGTCTCGAGACCGATAGCGCAATAGTAGCGTGAGTGAAAGCTGAAAAGTACCCTTGACGGGAGGTTAAAAGAGCCTGAAACCAGTCGGTTATATTTTGATAGGGCATGAAAGGGATGATGTCGTAAGACGTACCAGTGTCCTATCGTCCGTTTCGAATAACGGGCCATGGAGTTCTGTTCAGTGGCGAGGCTAAGAGTTAAAAACTCGGAGCCGAAGGGAAACCAACAAGTCCGCAACCCGCAAGGGTGAGGGACGAGGTGCGCTCGCCTGGAGTCACTGGAGGGATACCCGAAGCCAGTTGATCTATGCCTGGGTAGGTTGAAGCCTTTCGAAAGGAAGGTGGAGGACCGAACCGCTAATGATGTGCAAATCTTTCGGATGACCTGGGCATAGGGATGAAAGGTCAATCAAAGCTGGAAATAGCTGGTTCCTCCTGAAACTAATCGCAGTTAGACCTCTGTCGAGATCGGTCATGCGGTAGAGCACTGATTGGGAGCTTAGGCGGCGAAAGTCGTCGGCATCCTTTCAAACTCCGAACATGTGACCATCGTAGAAGCAGGGAGTGAGGGCCTCTGGGGTAATCTTGGGGTCCATCAGGGAATGCAACCCAGCCAACAATTAAGGTCCCTAAATTTCGGTTAAGTGTAATGAGAAAAGGCGTCCGCAGTCCAAGACAACTGGGAGGTGAGCTTAGAAGCAGCCATCCTTTAAAGAAAGCGTAACAGCTCACCAGTCGAGATTGCGGGCCCTGAAAATGGACGGGGCTAAACCGAATACCGATATTGTTGAGCACCGAAAGGTGATCTGGTAAGGAGGTGACGTGCGTGGGTAGAAGCTAGGCCGTGAGGTCTGGTGGACCGCGCTCGTATAAGGATCATGGTGGGAGTAGCAGCAAAGAACGGTGAGAATCCGTTCCGCCGTAGGGGCCAGGGTTCCTCGGCAATGTTCGTCAGCCGAGGGTTAGTCGATCCTAAACTGTTACTTAATCGGAAGCAGTGAAAGGGAAGCAGGTTAATATTCCTGCACCAGGCCAAATTCTGTCTAGTCGTTGACACATCGGGATAAATCGAGCAGCCTAGTCTAGCTGTTCAAGTATATAAGCTGGAGAAGAACCGTAATGGTGAGAACCTGGCGAAAGTACGAGTAGGAGGGTGTAAACCCGCTTCGGTCTATTCCTGGTGTCCATGAAAATACGGCTAGAGTCATCTGTCCTGTTCGTACCAAGAACTGACACAGGTGCCCCTAGATGAGAAGTCTAAGGCGTGTCGGCGAAAATCCATGCGAGGGAACTCGGCAAATTAGCCCTGTACCTTCGGTAGAAAGGGTGCCAGCCATGAAAATGGCTGGTCGCAGTAACAAGGGAGCTCCGACTGTTTAATAAAAACACAGGTCACAGCAAGTCCGAAAGGATGTGTATTGTGGCTGAAGCCTGCCCAGTGACGGTATCTGAAACTCGGGTTCAACCGAACGAAGGACCGTTAAACGGCGGGGGTAACTATGACCCTCTTAAGGTAGCGTAATACCTTGTCGCTTAATTGGCGACTTGCATGAAGGCCCAACGAGAGCTCTACTGTCCCCGCATGGAAGCCGGTGAAACCAACATTACTGGCGCACAGTCCAGTATCTTCCACCTGAAAGCGAAGACCCCATGGAGCTTTACTGCAGCCTGTTGCTGTGGTACGAATTTGATTGTGTAGGGTAGACGGGAGACGTTACCCAGGATCGGCCGCTAGGTCGACTCCGAGTCGACGATGAAACACCGTTCTTTTGGATTTGTATCACTTACTTCGTAAGAAGGACACCTATAGGTGGGCAGTTTGGGTGGGGCGCCACGCGCTCACAAAGGTAACAAGCGCGCCCAAAGGTCAGCTCAGGCAGGTCAGAAATCTGCCGGTGAATGTAAGGGTAAAAGCTGGCTTGACGTCGATTCGGACAACAAGAATCGGCGATACGAAAGTAGGGCCTAGCGAACCAATCAACCTTCTGAATGGGGGTGATTGATGACAGAAAAGTTACCCTGGGGATAACTGAGTCGTCGCCAGCAAGAGTTCATATCGACCTGGCGGCTTGCTACTTCGCTGTCGGCTCTCCCTATCCTGGCGGTGCAGCAGCTGCCAAGGGTGGGGTTGTTCGCCCATTAAAAGGGATCGTGAGCTGGGTTTAGACCGTCGTGAGACAGGTTTGTTGCTTTTTGGTGGAAGTGTTTTGATGCCTGACGGGAAGGACCCTTTAGTACGAGAGGAACGGGGGTCCGGGGCCTCTAGTTCATCAGTTGTCTGACAAGGCACCGCTGAGCAGCCACGCCCTCATGGATAAGAGCTGAAAGCATCTAAGCTCGAAGCCACCCTGGAAAAGAGGCATCTTAGGACGCTCGTAGATGACGAGCTTGATAGGACCGGGATGTAAGTACCAAGGTTCGCCGAGGTATTCAGTCCGCGGTTACTAACGTCCGTACCGCCGTAGCTAATATTGTTGCTTACCATTGCGGTAGGCTTTGGCTTAACCGTTAAACAGGTTGCGTATGATCGTGCTCTTCCCAAATAATCTATTT
>DQIQ01000026.1 GCA_003942085.1 Thermoplasmata archaeon
TTCTCTGACGGTCCGTTCATCAGGAGCTTTGCCATAGTGTGCGTTTGTCTTTACGGAAACCTTAATCAGACGCTTCCTCTGTTTCAAGGAAGGCAACGCGTTAATTTTCTCAGTCATTTCAACCCACAGAATAACAGAAGGATATAAAAACTCGTTTATTCCCCAAGATGCTTCACAATGATTTCCATGATCTCATCAGGGGTTTTATCCCCCGCATCAATGATCACATCATAAATAGAGGTATCAGCCACATCAATACCATAATATTTCTTATACCGGGTCGCCTCGCTCTTCTCCCGCTTCAGGATCTCCTTTTTCCTCTTCTCAAGGTCACCAGCCTCCCGTTTGACGATACGGCCAGCACGAATAGCGATATCAGCTTCCAACAAGACCTTTACTGCAGGAATATGGTTCTGCGCGGCAAGCCACCCAGAGATACGCCCCTCGACGATGACGCTACCCTGCCGTAAAATACCAAGCTGATACCGGTCGAGATCCTCATCGATCTCCCGATGGGTTTCACAATACTGACCAAACTCCTCCAAAGACATCTTGTATTTCTTCGCCATATTCCGAAAAATTTCACCTGAATACACGTAACGCAATCCAAGACGGTTTTCTAAAAGTTTCGCAACGGTCGTTTTCCCGGTTCCAGGAAGACCACTGATAGTGATCGTCGTCATAGTTCCCCTATTTAGGAGAAGGCCTGATGGTGTTTCTCATGTTCTTCCACCAGTCAGACCAGCTGACCCACTTCAAACCCTGTCGGATCAGCTGACCAGCTAAAAACGAGAAAATCATGTACAGGAAAAACCAGTTTGACATGATGAAACTAGCCCGCCCGAACAAAGACACTCCACTTCCCCAGGGAACCGTGAAATATGAATAATGGACGATGCTGCCTAAAAAGTAAGTAAGCCAGATAAAGATAGGGGCAATGAAGATGAACAAGAAGAACATCGACTTCATCATCCCACCAGATGACTGTGTCGTCATTTTCATTATCTGCGGCTGCATCTTCATAAGTTTCTGCAGACGATTCGTGTTACCTTCCCGTCGTGCTTTCTGGATTTCTTTATTAAACGCCTTGCTTGCTTCCTGCGCCTGACCCATCGCTTTCCAGTTCGTGAATAAATTCGTAAAAAACGATGAGAGAAACACCACGAAGATACCTGCCAGAACGATAGTCAATAGAGGATTTGCTCCACCAAACCCGATGATAGGGGCAAACGCGGAATTAAGGCTCAGAGCAATCATGTTTCTAATATTTGCATCACCAAAGATCAAGATCATGACGAAGAGAAGAAGCATAAGAAGGAGCATTTGCCCCATCTGGGCGACGTCATCTAATTTTCTCATCGTATCACTGGCTCCGCTTCTTTTACCGCTGCATCGAGAGCATTATCATGGTTAAAGACGATTTTCACGGTCGCACCGGTGAGGGTTGCATAGGACATGGCCGCTGCCCGGTTAATCATCTGATGCTCCGCGATTTTCTCAACAGAATCAGGGTCCCGATTCCGAGTCGCATCCTTGGCGCGTCTGTTGAAGATTTCCAGGGGATCTGCTTCGACGATGACGATAGCGGTCGGGTTGAGTTTCCGTAAAACCCATTCTGGTAGGCCTGGCATGTATCCCTTTGGTGTCTTCACCGTACAATGGGTGTCTAGGATGACGTTTTTCATTTTACCGACTTTCTCAGCGGTCTTTATCTGAAGCTGTTTCTGCTGATCAAGAGTCAGTTTCCTCATCTCATCACGGTCTTTGACCAGCTTGAGTTCTTTGGCGATATCTATCATGATGGTCCCGAAGGTGACAAAGGTAATATCCATTCCTTCTGCTGCTTTCTGCATCACCGTGGTTTTCCCCACCCCGGGTATCCCGGTCACGACAATAACTCCCATAGTACTCCTCACTATTCAGCTCCGAAGAATCCTCTAAGAATTGGATGCATTTCCATAGCTTGTTCTTTTGCAATCTGCTCGTACATCTGGATCATAATACCGACAGTAAGTAGCACTCCTGTCCCACTCGCATTACCAATGGTACCGACGGCATCTGCAGCCGCTGCCAAGGCACCGACTGCGGCACCACCAATCACGGTTACCACCGGGATGTATCGTTCCAGTACTCTACCTAAGACACGGGGGTCACGTCTAAACCCTGGCATGACCATCCCGGACTGTTGAATCTGTTTCGCAACATCGTTCGGACCCATATTTGTTGTTTCAATCCAGAACTTCGCAAACAACACCGATCCGAAGATCATGATCGTGAGATAGATGAGTGCTTTTGCAGCAAACTGCCATGGCGCATGACCACCATACCCTCCACTAACGATTGGCATAAGCCAACTGTTCACACCATTGAGGTTTGACAGATACCACGCTCCTCCCGCATACGGCATGGTTGAACCACCAGACGTATCATATGCACCAATCCACCATTGATGTCCTATCCCAGGCAGCCCCTGCAATCCAGGGTGGGTATAAAACAACAAGGCGAACATATTGATGTTTGCAAGAAGTGCAGACATCAGAATGACCGGGATGTTCGAAGCATAGATCAATCGGATCGGATACCGCCCTCGAGCTCCTCGTACCTTCGCATGAGCCAGCGGAAGTTCAATGCGTGATGACTCCGTGAACACTACTATCAGGAATATTGCGATGGTCCCAAGTAATGGAACAAGCGCGTTCTGATGACCGCCATGACCTATAAACAGGATCTGGAACCCACCATCGACCATCTCACCAAGATTCATCTGAGACGCAATATAGTACGTCCCCGGGATGGCACCTGCAGGGGGGTTGGAGATGCTCATCGGTTGTGACGACTGTCCAGGCAACCAGTTGAAAAGCCCGGTGAAAATGGACTGTGACACACCCGCGGCGATGAACATGGAAATACCAGAACCAATACCCCATTTGGAGATCAGCTCATCCATAAGGAAAACAAGGTATGCCCCCATGAACAACTGCAAAATTATGATGATATCGGCCATTCCCTTGCTGCCGACCATTGCAGTCAGACCAGCACTCGGGCTGAGATATCCGTACACCTGAGGAATCGCTTCAATGAAGATCATCGCAATAACAAGGACTTTCTGGGATCCTTGATAAATAGCTTTATCCTCTTTTTTTGTCAAATCGAGTTTAATGATTTTGGCACCAACGAAGAGCTGAAGAATAATGGACGCCGTGACAATCGGTCCGATACCCAGATGCATGATCGAACCTGAGGCTCCAGCCATAATTGCACGATAACTGGCAAACATATCCAGGACTTGTCCACTCACACCATAGATCATGATGTTGGTCAGAATGAAATAGAGAATCAAACACAGGACCGTCCAGAACATCTTTGACCGGAAATTCACATGAACCTCTGGTTTTTGCACTGCAGGCCAGCGTTCAATGAGTGGTTTTAAGATATATAAACGACTCTTCTTCTCTTCTGCCATAGTCAAAACCCTTATTCTTCTACCTTTACTTCTCCGCCGTGTTCAGCAATCTTTTCGATCGCTTTCTGAGATGAGTATTTCACAGTAATTTTATACCCGTGTTCAACGATTCCTCCACCCAGAAGCTTATCATATCCTTCTTTTGTGAGATCGATTTCCTTCTTACCATGGAACTTTTCATCCAACTGACCGACGTTGATGATCCGGTCATCTCTGATAAGACTTTGGTCTCGTTTGAATCCATGAACACCGAAATGATCAGGCATGTATTTCAGCATGTGCATGAACTTGTGTTTATGAAGTCCAGCGTTTCCTCTACCACCGCGTAACCCTGAGCCTCGACCGCCTTTCTTTCCTTTTCCATGGTTCATGGATCCTCTGAATCTCTTGGTCTTTGTGCGTGCCACATCAATCACGTTCCAATTTCTTCTTTATGCTTTTTAAGTCGAAAGCAGATAAAGTACCATATTATTATCTTTTCGGATGCGTCACAAAAGATAAACAAGACAGCGAAATCGCTCTTTTTAGTATTTATTTAATTGCCTTTGCCTATCTTTATCCGTGGTGTGATCATCTTTGATCTCAAATCACCAAGCATTGCTAATTTTCGTGAGGGGGTCAATAGTTGAGGAGTTTTTAAAACATTCTAGTTTTTGTTTTTCTGCGGAAGCAAGTATTTGTTATTTTTATCAAGATCAAAGAACAGATCTGCCACTTCAAGAAGTTTATGGGACGTGGTCCGTCCAAACGCCATCACCTCGGTTCGGCATCCAAGACTTTTGGCATGGTCCAGGAGATCTGAGAAATCACCATCGCCGCTGATGAGCACGATCGTATCAAGTTTTGGTGCAAGACGCATGACGTCCATGGCGATGCCGACATCCCAGTCGCCTTTCTTTGCGCCTCCGTAGAATATCTGCAGCTCCTTTGACCGCACTTCAAATCCGATCTCCTCAAGCACGCTATAGAACGTTTGTTCGTCTTTGACATCTGCTTTGATCACATAGGCAATCGCGCGAACCAGCTGTCGGTCCGCGATCGCATCCTTTAAAAGTGTTTTAAAATTTACTTTCTTGTTATACAGATTTTTTGCAGAATAGTACATGTTCTGAACATCGACGAACACACCTATTCTCTGATCTTTGTTTCTACCTTGTGACATAAGAAACCCATTTAAAATCCAATGGAGAGGTGAAAGGATGCTGTCTTATTATTATTTTGGTTTTTCTACTTCCCCTGAAGATTCTCGGGGTGTGTGATAGTCCGCAGGAGGGTGACATCGTATCTGACGACTTCTTTTTCGTGGAATTCAAACATCCATTTTATCGGAAATACGTAATCCTTTTGGTATGAGATTTCTCCTTTCAATGCCTTGATCATTTTTTCTAAAAAAGGGATTGTTTTTTTGAGATGCAGAGAATAGGCGACCTGGGAGATTTCAAATGCTTTTTCGATGAATTTCCGGTCTGCTTTTTGGTTGCTTTTCTGTGCTCCAAACGGCGGGTTCATCAGAACGGTGTCGCAGAGCGTATCAACTGTAAGAACGTCTTGGACCGCATAGTTTATCAGAAGAGCATTGGCCTTGGCGTAATTCTTCGCTGCGTTGATAACATCCTTGTCGATGTCAAAGCCCAAGATCCTCTTTGCACCCATGCAGGCTGCGCCAACTGAGAAGATCCCGGTACCACAGCCAAGGTCCACCACGGTTTTATCTTCGAGGTCTCCCCACTGGAATGCCGTAAAAATAATGTCTGCTGCAATTGGTGCAGGCGTCATGTATTGCTCCAGCTGCGGGACCGGTGTTGCTGGCTTGGGGACCTGCTGAAGCATGATTTCAAGCTGTCGTTGTTTCATTGTAATACCCGGAAGGACGGTTGTTTACTAATAGTTTTTTATACAAAAATTTTATTTGCTCGTGGTGGTTTGGGGGTGTCCTCAGGGCTCGTAGATCAGCGGAAGATCGCCCCCTTGGCATGGGGGAGGCCTCGGGTTCAAATCCCGACGAGTCCACTGGCCTGCCTTTGTTTTCTTTGATTAGCTTCATCTTTTGTGTTTTCTCTGAGTAAAAAATTCACTAAATTAATTTTAATACATATTTTTTAATAAATTTACCAAAATACAAAAAGTATAAATATGGGAGAAGCTGTTTGTGGGTACCTCATATATAAAAAGGTAATCATCAAATGATACGAACAAAAGTAATCAACGATTCAACTGATTTAGTCTCCATTATCCGAGCGTTCGATTCACCCACAAAAAAAGAAGTTTTTATGGAAATATCGCGAGATTGGATACCAAGCAGCCTTATTTTGGACAAGTTCGGTGATGACGGTCAAGCTGCCCTTGAGTTCTTTGACAAAATGAAGCTTGCAGAGACTAAATGGACGACCCCTGAAGACGGCATTGATGGAAAACCACAAAAAATGTATCGCTCTTTCTACTCGCTTTTCAACATCAACATCTCCTGTCCGGTCAACGAAATCAGCGAAATCTTTAACGTCTCTTCATTAAATGAGCATCAATTCAAAAAACTCGAAGAAGACATCTACGATTTCCTCAGCGACACCGGGACATTTGCCAACAAGGTTTCAGAGAATTTCGGTATTTCCAACACGGCGCTAAAGGCTTTGGTGAAACGATCCAACAAGTTCCAATACACCGGATTAAAGATAACCAGAACCCAGCCTGGTCCTGAGAGCAATTAAGTTTTTTTCACAATTGTTTTAAGCTTTTCTGCTATTCACATCGCAAATGGACTATACTATTATTGTACAAGCGTTCTGGATTGTCATCCCTATCTATATTGCGAACGCAAGTGCCGTGATCGTCGGCGGAGGAATCCCAATTGATATGGGGAAAACCTGGAAAGACGGACGGCGGATCCTGGGCGATGGAAAAACCTGGCGCGGGCTTTTTGCAGGCACCTTTCTTGGAATGACCGCAGGCTTTGGACTGGCTGTTGCCGCATCTTATCTCACCGTAAGCGATTATTCCTTCCTTCACCTCACCAACTTCGAAGGATTCCCCTGGATGATCCCGATACTTTTCTCTCTTTGTTTTGGAGCGTTACTCGGCGATGTCATCGAGAGTTTCTTCAAACGACGCGTCGGTAAAGACCGCGGGCAGGACTGGATCCCGTTTGACCAACTTGATTTTTTGGTCGGCGCACTTCTCTTCAGTTTCCTGATGAGTGAACTCCTCTACGTGCTTCATCTCACCTGCGGTCACTGGTTTTTTTACAGCATAAAGATTTGGCATATCCTAATCCTCCTCGTAGTCACCCCCTTTATTCATATCGCTGCTAACGCTCTCTTCAGGGCTGCTCGGAAGAAGCATACAAAAAATTAAAGAGTTTGATGTGATTCATTTTGTATCGATGGTTCTGGTGGGAGTATGGAAGGGCAGAAAGCAACCCCAAAAAAACAGGTCCAAAAAAATACGATGATTACGATGAATGAGGACCTGAAGCAATGGGTCTCCGCTGAAGAACAAGCAAATATCTCAAAGACGGTCCATGAACGGTTGAAAGATAAGAAATCAAAGGGGAAATGCGATATCTGTCGGGTTCATCCAGCAAAATCTGTCTGTATCAAATGTGGGAACTCCGTGTGCAGCTCATGTTATTTCACCATGGTTGGTTTGTGTCAAAACTGTCTTTCAAAGGAAACAATCGAAAAATGGAAAAACAAAAAAACAGACTGGAAAAAGATCCTTGAAGTCGACTGGGTCGATTAAGAGCTTTTTTCTCGCCTGATGCGTTCTCCTTCAAGTGAGAGTGCAAGCATCGCTCGTGCCGCTCTCCATGATGATGGGTAGATGGGCACACCGACAGCTTTGAGATCAAGGACCAGGTCTTCGAATTCTTTGCCACCTACCCAGCAGCCGAGTATCGGTTTTTCGTATTCATGGTGAAGCTTCTGCTGGTGGATCATTTTTAGGATGGCACCTGCATATTCCCGTGGCCGTGCGTACCCCGCGTGAACCGATGCAACGATGATACCATCGATGTTATCATCCTCCAGAAGTGCGAGGGTAGATGACCAGTAGCGATAGAACCCTGCATCTGCCACAAGGTCGACAGGGTTGTTTGGTTTGACAAGGCCCGGAACGATTTTCTCGATTTTCTTAAAGGTCTTTGGAGATAGTTTTGGGACGGTCAGGCCGTTTGCCTCACAGGCATCGGTGAGAAGAATCCCCAGTCCACCTCCGTTGGTGATAATGCCGATCCGATTACCTTTGGCTGCGGGTTGACCTGCGAGTGCACGAGCCATGTCGAACAGTTCCACAACATCACGACAGCGGATACCACCTGCTTGTTTGATCGCAGCACTATACATCTCATCGCTTCCGGCCATTGAACCGGTATGGGATGCGGTTGCGCGAGCACCAGCAGCGCTTCTTCCTGCCTTTACCACAAGGACAGGTTTGTTGCAGGCTTTGATGCTGTTCATGAACGCTCGTCCATGCCTGATCCCTTCGATGTACAGCCCGACCACCTTGGTGTCCCGGTCTTTACTGAAGTAGTCCACAAGATCGTCATCATCGATATCGAGTTTGTTTCCCACGCCGATGATTTTGGAAAGCCCAACGAACTCGTTGTTCGCCAGATAAATCATGCCCATTCCCAGAGCCCCGCTCTGACTGATGAGGGCAAGGTTTCCTTTCCGCGGCATCCCAAAGACAAATGAGACATCCAGGTTGTCTGAGGCATTTTTGTATCCCATGGTGTTCGGTCCAAGGATACGAATATCTGTTCCTTGCACGAGTTTTTTAATGGCTTCTTCTCCTTCGTGGTTCCCGAGCTCACTGAACCCTGAGGTGATAATAATGATCCATTTGACCTTTTTTTTCACACAATCTTTAATGATTTGTTCAACAAGGGGCGCAGGCACCGCGACCATCACAAGGTCGACTGTATCTGGGATGTCGGTCAGGTTCTTGAAGCATTTCATGCCCAGGATTTCGTCTTCGTTTGGATTGACCGGATAGAGTTTACAGGGATAATCGGAGATCAGGATGTTTTTGAGCGATGCATGTCCGATTTTTGTCGGATTTTTTGATGCGCCCACTACTGCGATGCTTTTGGGATTGAAAAACGTCTCAAGTGATTGTGTCATGATCTCTTCCTCTCGAAATCTATTTTTTTAGACATTCCCTTTCGTTACTTAAACATACTGAAATATCTTATATATTCTTTTGAATATCTAATTATATATATTCTTTCATGCGCAAAACAACCTCGGCACTTGTCGTTGCCAATCGATAGTCCTCCAACGGCTCTTTATTCAACTCTAAAAAACGATGACCCCAGGTATAGATCCCGACAATCTTTTGTGCCTGCCCCACCTCTCCAAGAATATATAACGCTGCGGCAAACGCCTCAAGCGTGCTTAACTGATAGGGCTTGCCATAATTCACCGGGTTTGCTGCCAGCAAAAATGGTAGCGCACGCGACACCATCGTCGTTTCAAGAGCCTGAAACGTCTGTTCAGCGGTCTTCCATGAACAATCGAGTGCAACCAGACCATGGCTTCTTGCATCCAGCAGATCCTCTCTTGAAATACTCTTCTCTGCAAACGGATTTAACAGAACAGCATGATACGGCAGCCGTCGAATGTTCTTCTCAAGTGCAGCATACCCAAATCGATGTAATTTCTTTGCCGTACACTTCTTTGGATCATCCTCATCGGCATGATATACGATCAGCTTCACCGGTTTATTCATTCGAAGACCCTCACATCAAGCACCACATGATCAACCCGCGGGGCATACGATTTGATCACACAGACCTTTATTAATTCAACCGAACGATGATAGATTTTTACTGCCTTTTCAATATTCAAAAGAGGTTGTTCTGGGATTGACTCAACCGGGACGAGCGAATGGTAATGAAGAAACCCTTTGTGATTGTGCAAACAATCAAGAGCAACTGGCAAGAATTCCTGCGGTTCTTTAAGATACCCTAGGATCACACGATTTGCGCAGTCCTTCGGAGCGACCTGCCGATTATCACCCAAAAGCGGCTCAACAATCGTGCTTACATGATTCAACACCACATTTGCACATAAATATCTGAATGCGAGCGGATTGATCTCACAAGCAAAAATCTTCTTTGGTTTGCTGTACACTGCTATTGGAAGCGAAAAATAACCGATTCCAGCGAACAGATCAACCACGGTTTCATCACGAGTTGCAACCTTCGCCATCCGTCTCCGCTCTGCCATGTTCCCTGAGGAAAACATAATCTTTTGCGGGTCGAGTTTAAAACGAATCCCATTCTCACGATGGACCGTTTCAGTCATCAAATCCCCAAAAATCACCTCGACGATTGGTTCCCGATAGACCCCTGAAATCCCGCCCACGTCATTCAACGTTGATGTGCAGCCAAGGACCTCTGCATACGCTTTTCCGATGGTCTGCTGATATGGTCGTAAATCATCAGGCAGCGCAATCGTAACCACCGAGCCGATTTTTTCCCATTTGTCAGGAAGAATGTCCACCAGCTCAGAAGGAATGAATGATGATACCTTTTTTTTAATGCTGTTAAATGGAGTCTGTCGCATTTTCTTTTATTACATACTGCTCCCCTATAAAACATCATCCCTCCACGTTCCAACAACTCTATGTACTGAACATGCTATTCGCAGCATGGATGGCGGAGTTATTTCCTTATTTACCACGAAAAAACCAGCAAGAAATCATTGCAGAAATCACGGATGCGCTGACAAAACGGAATCAATTTGTCTTTGAGTCAGGGACCGGTTCAGGAAAAACCATCTGCGTGCTTGCGGCAACACTCACCTACGCCTTGGAAAACAACAAAAAAATCATTTACACGACACGCACAAATGCACAACAACAGCAGGTCATCCTTGAGCTGCGTGCCATAAAAAAGAAAACAAAAGACAGCCGCATCATAGGGATTGGAATGCAGGGCCGCGGCAACATGTGTCTGCTTGCAAAAGACAACCCTGAGATGCAGAACGGGTCCTCAGAGGAGCTTTCAAGATTCTGCTCCCATCAAAAAAAACTCGCGGTCTCAGAAAAAGGAAAAGGATGCAGCTACTATAAAAGATACCTTGGTGACAAAGACCATGTTGGAACAATCATGGAATGGATGCAGAAAAACCTCCCCACTGCAGAAGAGTTCATCGGAACATGCGAAAAACAAGGCATCTGCCCATATGAGGTCAATAAACTCATCGTCCATGATGCGCTCGTTGTCGTCGTGCCCTATGTCTACGTGTTTGACAAATCGATTCGGATCAAACTGTTCGATTGGCTTGCCATCTCTGAAGAGGATGTTATTCTCGTTGTTGATGAGGCACATAACCTCCCTGATTATCTCAGAGAATTGTTCTCCGCCGAGCTCAGCACCTGGATGCTCAACAGCTGCCTGATGGAAGCAGACCAGTTTGGGAACCCCTCGCTTGCAGACGGAAGAGTCTCGGTTGCCGCATTCTGCAAAGAGATCTTAGATGTGGTCACGGTTTTACGTGATACTTATGTTTATGGGGTGCTTGAGGGCGGAATTCGAAGGATCAACAACGAAAAAAACGATGCGCTGATCCCATCCCATGAGCTTGAAGTAGAAATCCTCTCACGGTTGAAGATCACCAGCAAAACACTCAAAGACATCGTCAGTGACCTTTTTGCGTACGGTGAAAAGATACAGGAGTACAAACAGAAAGGCGGAAAACTTCCTCGCTCATATCTCCATAATCTAGGGGTGTTCCTTGGTTTTTGGACCAGTATTGAGATGGACCAGTACATCAAACTGATCGTGGATGCCGGGGAAGGAAAAAACCCGCGTGTGGAAGCCTACTGTCTTGACCCTTCAGTCGGAACAGACATCCTCAAGGATGTCCACTGCAGCATCCATATGTCAGGAACCCTTGAGCCGCTAGATGAATACCGCGACTCACTGGGTCTACCGATCGAAACAAGGATGGCGATGTATCCGTCACCATTCCCCCCTGAGAACCGTAAGATCTTTTTTGTTCGTGACGTAACAACTCGCTATGACGAGATGATGAAAGACAAAACCATCCTACCTCAGATGTGGCGGCATGTCAGCGGCATCTGCAACAACTTTAAAAAAAATACTATGGTGTTCTTCCCGAGTTACAACACGCTGTCGATGTTTAAAAAGAACGGGCATTTCGCGGAGATCCAACGATGCCTCTACATAGAGGAACAACACATGTCACAATCAGAGATCATGGATCTAGTCACCGATTTCAAATCCTGCGGTGATGAGAACGGAGATGGTGCTGCACTCTTCTCCGTGATGGGCGGGCGAATCAGCGAAGGCATGGATTTCCCTGCTGAGCAACTCGAGATAGCGGTCATTATCGGCATTCCGTATCCGAAACCAACAGCACGCCAGCGTGGTCTGCAGTACTTTTATGATCAGAAGTTCGGGAAAGGCTGGGAATATACCGTACAGGCGCCAGCTGCCCGGAAAATGCTTCAGGCGATCGGTCGGCTGATCCGCAACGAAAACGACCGCGGAGTTGCGGTCATCCTCGATAAACGAGCACCACGGTTTCATCAGTACATAAAAGACATGCGGGAATCCAAAGACCTGCTGACCGATATCAGTTGTTTTCTGAAACGGTAACATTGTTAAAAAAGTAGTAATTTCTTTAAGACACCAATGCATTCAGTGTACGACGTATAAACAATTATGAAGGGTGAGGTTGTCATATCGTGGAACCAAAGAGACCTGCGAAGCTCATACTAGAAGATGGCTGTGTTTTTTCTGGGTACTCCTTTGGTTCACGATGTCCAGCTGCTGGAGAGGTAGTGTTCAACACCGGGATGGTCGGCTACCCCGAAACCCTGACAGACCCATCCTATCGAGGACAAATCGTTGCACTAACCTATCCGTTAATCGGAAATTATGGCGTCCCCGGTGACGAAAAAGACGATGGCTTATCACGGTATTTTGAATCTGAGAAAATCCATGTTGAAGGAGTAGTCATTTCTGATTACTCAGAACACTATTCCCATTGGAATGCCAAGAAATCATTATCAGATTGGCTTCTTGATTACAACATCCCCGGTGTGTTTGGAGTAGATACACGGGAGTTGACAAAAAAATTACGGACACAAGGTACACTCTTAGGGAAAATAGTGCATAACCATGAAAAGAAATCATTTTACGATCCAAACACAAAGAACCTTGCCGCCAGTGTCAGCATCAAGGAACCGGTGACTTATACGAGAGGAGAACGATCAATTCTTCTTGTCGATTGTGGGACAAAAAACAGTCTGATTCGAGCATTCTTAAAACGAGGTTTCACCGTACGACGTGTTCCCTGGGATTACGATTTCACCACAGAACAGGTTGATGGTATTGTCCTGTCGAATGGCCCAGGGGACCCGAAAAAATGTGAAGAGACAATTACACACGTAACTGCTGCTTTATCAGGAGATATTCCGATTCTCGGGATCTGTCTTGGCTCTCAAATTCTGGCGCTAGCTGCAGGTGGAAATACCTACAAACTCAAATATGGACATCGAAGTCAGAATCAGCCCTGTATGGAAGTCGGGACGAACCGATGTTATATCACGCCACAGAACCATGGCTACACGGTAGAAACAGATACTTTACCACAGGATTGGCGTGAATGGTTCTACAATGGAAATGATCAGACCAACGAAGGTATTAAACACATCTCAAAACCATTCTTCGGTGCACAATTCCATCCGGAAGCATCCCCTGGTCCTGATGATACAGAGTTTTTATTTGACCTGTTTGTGAGAGCGATGAAATGATTGCCCAAAAGAGACCACAATGGAAAAAGATACTCCTTCTTGGGTCTGGTGCGATACGCATTGGTCAGGCCGGGGAGTTTGATTACTCCGGCAGTCAAGCAATAAAGGCAATAAAAGAAGAGGGAATAAAAACTATTTTAGTAAACCCAAATATCGCGACGATTCAGACCTCTGAATACCTTGCAGATAAAGTATATTTTTTACCGGTGGACGCTGCGTTTGTTGAAAAAGTAATTGCGAAAGAACGACCCGATGGTATCCTCCTTGGCTTTGGTGGTCAAACCGGGCTGAATGTCGGACTAACGCTTGCTGAAACAGGTGTACTGAAAAAATATAAGGTCGAGGTTCTTGGGACCCCGGTTATCGCAATACAGGATACCGAGGATCGAGAGCGGTTTGTGAAAAAAATAAAAGAAATTAACCTCAAGGTTCCACTCAGTAAGGCAGTCAGTACTGTTAATGATGCACTTCGTGTCGCTGAAGAAATCGGATATCCGGTGATGTGCCGGATTGCGTACGCACTAGGTGGTCTTGGATCTGGTGTTGCGACAAATAAAAAAGAACTCTCAGAACTGGTCAAAAAAGGGTTTTCCTACACGCATCAAATCCTTATCGAAGAGTATCTGGGCGGATGGAAAGAGCTGGAGTACGAAGTGATGCGGGATCGGTACGATAACTGTATCGTGGTCTGTTCTATGGAGAATGTCGATCCAATGGGGATTCATACGGGGGAGAGCATTGTCACCGCTCCGGTGCAGACGCTTTCTGCTTCTGAGAATTTTATGTTACGCTCCCTTTCCATTCAGGTCATCAGGCATCTCGGGATTGTCGGCGAGTGCAACATCCAATTTGCTTTAGATCCAAATTCAGAAGATTACCGTATCATTGAGGTGAATGCACGGTTGAGTCGGAGTTCTGCACTCGCGTCAAAAGCAACAGGGTATCCACTTGCGTTTATTGCTGCGAAACTGAGTCTCGGGTATGGATTACCGGAGATACAGAACAATATTACGGGTGAAACCTCTGCGTGTTTTGAGCCTGCACTTGATTACGTGGTTGTGAAATTTCCTCGATGGGACCTACAAAAGTTCAGGCGAGTCAGCATACGTCTAGGATCTGAGATGAAATCCGTTGGAGAGGTCATGGCTATTGGGAGAAGTTTTGAGGAGGCGTTGCAGAAAGCGATACGGATGCTTGATGTCGGGATGCTCGGTCTGGTGTGCAACACACTTGAGTTTTCTAATCTGGAAACCGAGTTGCGAGAACCTTCTGATAAACGGATGTTTGCGATCGTCGAGGCACTGAAGCATGGATATTCACCAGAGAAGGTCGCGAAAGCTTCGAAGGTGAATTTTTGGTTCCTCTCCAAAATACAAAACATAATTGATATTGAACATCACTTGGAGCGGTACTGTCTTTCCACTACGCCACCATCATTATTGAAAGAGGCAAAACAAAAAGGATTTTCTGATCAACAAATCGCCCTACTTACCAAGAGCAACGAGTTTGATGTACGGAAACGGCGGAAGAAACTGCATATCACTCCCTACGTAAAACAGATCGACACCTTGGCCGCAGAGTACCCTGCGAAAACCAACTACTTGTACATTACTTATAACGCAAGTGCCGATGATCTTGATTTTAATGAAAAACATAAGGTGATTGTCCTTGGTGGAGGGGCATATAGGATTGGTTCTTCAGTGGAGTTTGACTGGTGCTGCGTGAACTCCGTTTCCACCTTACGGAAATTGAAATATTCCACCATCATGATTAATTGCAATCCAGAGACAGTGAGTACAGATTATGATATCTGTGACAAACTCTATTTTGAAGAACTGATCCTCGAGCGTGTCCTGGATATCTGTGATAAGGAAACCCCGCAGGGTGTGGTTATTTCGATGGGTGGTCAGATTCCCAATAACCTTGCCATCCCCTTGTATGAGGCAGATGTTCCGATTCTTGGGACTTCGCCACAAGATATCGACGTTGCAGAGGATCGTCATAAGTTTTCAGCGTTATTGGATAATTTGGGTGTTGATCAACCACAGTGGAAAGAGCTAACGAGCTTGGAATCCGCAGAAGACTTTGCCGCCAAGGTAGGGTACCCGGTGTTGGTACGACCTAGTTATGTACTCAGTGGTGCTGCGATGAGTATTGCGTTGAGTAACAAAGAACTCCATGAGTACCTTAAAAAAGCATCCGAGGTCAGTAGGAAATACCCTATTGTGGTAAGTAAGTTCATCACTGATGCAAAGGAAATCGAAATCGATGCGGTCGCAGATCATGGAAAACTCTACTGTTATGCGATCTCCGAGCATGTTGAAAACGCAGGGGTCCATTCTGGTGATGCCACCATTGTGCTTCCCCCTCAACGAACATATCTAGAGACAATGCGACGGGTGAAAACCATCACGAAGAGTATTGCAGCCTCGTTGAAAATCACCGGTCCGTTCAACATCCAGTTCATCGCGAAAGACAATGACGTCAAAGTCATTGAATGTAATCTTCGTGCATCCCGAAGCTTCCCGTTTGTTTCCAAAGTCTTTAAGATTAATTTTATTGAACTCGCCACGAAAATTATCATGGGTAAACGTGTCCCTCGAATTGACCGATCTGCTTTTGATTTGGATTATGTCGGGGTAAAAGCATCCCAATTTTCTTTCACGCGATTGAAAGGATCCGACCCTGTCCTTGGTGTCGAGATGTCATCAACCGGAGAGGTTGCCTGTCTTGGTGATGAGTTCAATGAGGCATTCTTAAAAAGTTTGTTATCTGTTGAATTTATATTGCCAAAAAAAACCATCCTATTATCGACAGGACCGGTCGATTGTAAAGCAGATTTCCTTTCCAGCACCAGGATACTTCAAAGCCTGGGATATATGTTCTATGCAACGAAAGGAACCGCTGATTTTATGAATGAAAACGGTATTGACGCAGAAGTTCTCTGCTGGCCTTTGGAAGAAAAAGAACCAAACACACTGACCTACATCGCTGAAGGAAAAATCGATTTAGTCATTAACATCCCGAAAAACATCGAGAGAGAAGAACTTGATAATGATTATCTAATTCGCCGCAAGGCAGTTGATTTCAACGTTCCCCTGATTACAAACATACAGCTTGCAAAACGTTTTGTCGAAGCACTCTCGCGAACATCGCTTGATGATTTGAAAATAAAAAGCTGGAATGAATACGTCTGATGGCTCAGGTTTCTCGTGGTAGCAGGTCAGGGATCCCACCGGCAATGGGATAAGAACATTTGCAGTGCGCGCAGGAAAACGCTCCTTCAATGATTTCCCCTTTCTCCTCTTTTTCTACCTTGAGGCTGAGATCTCCCTTGCAGGTCGGACAGCAGAGGATTTTTACGATTTCTTTTTTCATGGTCACCACCTATATTTTGTATTCCCGTAAAAAGATTGCTCGTCTTTTTCCAACATCCGCATCGTAAATAAACGTCCAATCCTCATCGGTCTGCTTCTTGGCATCCTCGATCATCTGCAGGTAATTTTTCACCTGGGAATCCATGAGGTCGGCCTGATGAAGGATACATCCTTCCACTAGCTTGGGTATCTTTGGTGAACCCCACTCGTATTTCCCATGATGACTGAGAATGAGATGGATGATCTGATGTTCTAGCTCTTCTGGGAACTCCTTTCCGTCTTTCTTGAGCTGCTGGATTTTTTCTCTAATCCATTGTTCACCAATCACGATATGACCAATGAAGTTGCCTTCATCGCTGATGTCAATAGCGGCTGCGTAGGTGTACTCTTTAAGTTTGCCGATATCGTGCAGCAGAGCACCACTGATAAGAAGATCCTTTTTGATGTTTGGATACATCTCAGAGATGTTTTGACACAGACGAACCACGCCGACAGTGTGTTCCAGGTTTCCTCCGACATAGTTATGATGATGTGAAATCGCTGAAGGGGAGTGCGTGTACATCTGGACGAACTCGTGATCAGAAAAGAAAGACGCAAGCAGGTGTTTCAATGGTTCATTTTGGATTGTTTTCAGCTCTTTTTTAACGACTTCGTAGAGCTCTTTGATCCGCTCTTCGGTTAAGGCAGGTAAGAAATCCGTAACATCGTACTCGTTAGGTGCGCATTTTCGCACTCCACCCGTGTTTTCGTTTACGGAGATCTGAAGCCGGTCCTCATAATTTTCGACCATCCCGGTACGCACCTGGACGACGTCACCACTATTGAAGCTTTCATAGAGTCGTTTCACCCGGTCTTTGTTATCTCCACCCCAGTATTTGACGCTGACCTCACCAGTTTTATCTGTTGCAAGGAACTCGAAAAACATACCTCGCTTATACGGTCGTTGTGCTTTTTTTATTTTCACTGCAAAGAAATCATTGACCGCGTCGCCCTCACGCAGGTTTTCGATGTATTGTTCTTTCTTCCGCTTCCCCGTATCGGTTTTGATAATGGTTTGTTCATCTTTTTTCTTTTCGTATTGGTAGATATCCGCCATTAAGGTAACCTCCCATGACTAGTGATTCGATATCGTTTAGAGCTTATAGGCTTTTCCCTCCTTAACCATGGTTGTTTTTATAGGGATCTTCTGGAACAGTTCAGAATGTTCAGTATGGATGGGATAGAGTTTCTTTGGATGAGCCATGGTGATGAGTTCCTTCAGGTCGTCGCCGTTGATATGGCCAGAGCAATGGGATTGAAAAAATGTGATACCAAAATGCGCCAGCCAGTGCTTCATCCGGTCAAAGGAGATTGCCATTTCTTCGTTGAACGGTTCGGAGAGCGAATGGATATACAGGCTGTTTTTTGGTTTAAGGTCAATAAGGTCAGAGAAATACCAAAAGTTCAAAACGATCATATATCTGGAGGGATTCTTGGCGATATCTGCCGCGGTGATGATGTTTTTGTAATGGAGCCGTTTTTTTATGTAATTGTCGGTATAGTCTTCGTCACTATAGGTGCCGGTGAGTCGCTTGGGTTTCAGAAGAGCAAGGTTCTGATCGGTGATCGGTGGCACATTGAGTTTCTTATCATGGTAATATTGTTCGAGGAAACAGGCGTGCTTGAAGTTAATGACCAGGGTTTTTCCAAGCTCTTTAGCCAGGCTGTAAAAGGTAGTGAACCGATCAACGTCCTTGAAGTTGAAATCAACAATGGTAAGGGTGCGGCAACGTTGTATTTTTTGTTTGGAGTCATGGTAGATTTTCTGCTCCGATTCATTGGTTTTCTTTTTGTCTATCCTGGTTCCTTCCGTGATCATCGCCACGGGTTTGGCCTGTTTTGCTGCTGCGCCAAAGTCATCGGTCATATCAGCGTGTAATCCATGCATCCGTAAGTCACCGGTGTACAGAAGCGGTCCTTCGGAGGTATGAATGATAAACGCGTACGCCCCTGGCACCGAATGGTCGACATGGATCGGCTCGACTTCGATAGAATCAATTCTGAATTTTTTCCCGGTGGTAAACGTATGAAATTTTCGTATCACCGGTGGTATCTTATATCGAGAACGATACAGTGGTCTTATACGGAAGTCGACTACTTCGTTTTCTAAATCCCGAGTGCTTTGTTCTGCGACCGCATCGATGATCCGTTTGCAGGTCTCACCACAGTAGACCGGGATGTCCTTATGCAAAAAGGAGATATAATTCGCATGGTCCGCATGGGCATGGGACAGAATCAATCCGGAAACGACCGGCTCTTCCGGCGCTCTCCCATGATGCTCCAGAAGATCGGCTCGATAGATCCCCGGGATGTCAGGAAGCAGCCCCATTTCAAGGAAATCTCCGATACCATTAGCGGTTCGAGGATTAAGAAACTCTTCAAAAAACCGGCCTCTGCGAGAAAAACTCATGCCAAAATCAAGAAAGATTTTCGTCCCACAATCATCGAGCAGGATCTTGTTTCCCCCGATTTCCCCAACGCCACCATAGAAGGTTACACTAACCATTAAGCTCCCCGTTTTCGTTTGCACAAATAGACAGTATCGTACATAAAGATTCGTACATAAAAGTGAAAAGAAGAAAAAAAGAGGGATGTTTTATTCGATGCTTACTTTGAATCCGCTGTTATCTTTTTTCTTTTCTTTTTTATCAAGGACTATGTCAAGGATGCCATTCTTATACGTTGCCTTCGTTGATTTGGTTTTGACGTTGCACGGCAGGTCGATTCGTTTATGATATTTTCGCTTCGGTGAGTCCACCTTGATTTCCAGGGTGTCTTCTGTTGCGACAAGGTCGATGTCCTCTCGCTCGACACCAGGGATCTCAACGGTGATAGCTACATCGTTTTCCCCTTCGATGATATCGGTGAGCGGCTCGATTTCATCAGAGATGGTCGATTGACCTTCTGGGGATCGAATGGACCGGTTCCCGAAATCCTCTATCTGGGGTTTACCGTCAGGACCAAAGTCGATTTTATAGCCATGCACAACTGGTTTACCTGGCTGAGCGTTAGTAAACATCTTCATCATTTCTTCAGCCATTTTCTTAATATCATCCATGACTTTGTCATCATTGAAGATATCTTTTATCCGGTTATCATTAAAGATGTCCCGGAAAACATCATCATCTCCTCGGAACATATCATTTGGGTTTCGTTTTTTTCTTTCTGGATTTTCATCGTCAAAAGGATTCATCGCTTACTACCCCCTTTTTTGGTTATTTTCGATATACTACTTAGCAGAACTACTATTTATATGTTTCCCCTTGATCTATGAGCTCTCGGTCGAGCTCATCCAGGAGGAGCCTGGCTCTTTTCGTGAGTTTTTTTGGTGTATTTACCTGGATGAGGACAAAAAGATCACCAGATCCCAACCCCTGGATCTTGGGCATGCCACTTCCTTTGAGTTTAAAAAGGGTCCCGTTTTGGGTTCCTTCTGGGATTTTTAGCTTTTCTGTGCCTTGTAACGTCCCTACGGTCACGGTCGCTCCGAGACTTGCCTGAGGAAATGAAATAGTGAGCTTGCGGTACAGATCAGCTCCTCGTCGTTCGAAGGCCGAATGTCCCTTCATATGGACCACCACATAAAGGTCGCCAGCCTGGGTCACACCTTTGGGGTGTTCTCCTTCACCTGCAAGCCGGAGATGTGATCCGTCGTCGATCCCTTTGGGGATGTGCAGCTCGATTTTCCTGGTCTTCTGCAGGGTCCCTCTCCCTCGGCAGGACGGACAAGGGTCTTCGATTACCGTCCCCTGTCCATGACATTTTGGGCATTCGCTTATCTGGCTGAACATGCCAAACGCGGTCCGACGCGTGGTCTGAAGCTGTCCAGCACCGCTACAGGTTGGGCATCGTTTCGGGCTGCTGCCTGGCCGTGCGCCACTTCCCCGGCAGGTATCGCACAGCTCAGTTCGCGGCACCTCCAGCTCGGTATTCATCCCTCTATATGCATCTTCAAGATTTATTTCGATGTCATAACGAATATCGGCTCCTTTCTGGGCATGAGGCCGTTGGGTAAACCCGTTCCTCCGACCAAAGAACTGCTCGAATATATCGTTAAAATCAAAGCCCGTGCCCCGGAAGATGTCACCAAAGTCAGCTCCTCTGAAGATATCCTCAGAGGTGTATTTCTGATCTATTCCAGCATGGCCGTGCTGATCATACATCTTGCGCTTCTCGTCATCGTAAAGGACCCCGTATGCCTCAGATATTTCCTTGAATTTTTCTTCCGCGCCTTTTTCTTTGTTCTTATCCGGGTGGTATTTTAACGCTAGTTTGCGGTATGCTTTCTTGATATCATCTTTACTTGCAGAACGCTCTAAACCAAGGATTTCGTAGTAATCTTTCTTTTCCATAGGACTAGCGACCATACATTCAAAAGGGGTATTTCTTTTTTATTATCACCTAATCTTTTTTATAGGAGGACTCGGACGAACTGAAGAAGGATGTCCCCCAGGAAGAACGTCACGAGGAATCCGGCGAGCAGCGGAATCATAAACGGTATTTTTGGGGTGACCCAGATTTCTGTTATCCCGAGTTTTTCGAATTCAGCAAGCTCTTCGTCGACATCGAAGTTCTTTGGCATGTACATGAGTCTTCTTTTCCCGTCCTTGATTTTTTCCAGCGGCCAGACAAACTTTTGTTTTGCTTTTTCAACAGAGATGACATACCCAAGGAAGCAGTGGGGAAACCTGAGGTTTTTCTTGCTGAGGTTGTAGAGCAGCAAGCTTATCGGGATGAACAGGAAAAGGATCGTTGCGTTGGCAAAGATGCTCCACGATCCCGGCAGGAACGAGTCCCAGAGTGGAAGATTTCCCAAGTGTGGAAGGGTAGGGACTAGTATGGCTAGCGCCATAAGTGCCTTTGCATCAGCTCCGCCGAATAAGAGTCGCATCTGGAAGAAGGCATACATCAGTGCGATCATGATGGGGATGAAAACCAGATACCAGATGTTGGGGTATCCTCCGTCCAGGTATTGTATGACGATGAGGATTGCTCCAACGATTGCCATGACCACCCAGAGGATGTTTGCCGCTCTGCGGGTCTTGATATCGGTATAGGAGGCATATGCAAGCAGTATTGCTCCTGTTATCAGTCTGATTCCATCTAGGATTGTCGCATCAACCATCATGAGTGAGGGTAACGGGAAAGGGCGTTTTAAGGTCATCGGTACAGGATATTTTTTCTAGAGGAAACTATTAAATCGTTAAATACGTTTTACGATTTATTATAAATATTATTAAATATGTTTAACGATAATGGATATCGTGAATTCCTATGAACGGACCAATACCTCAGGTGATCAAGGAATACTGGGAAAAAAGCCTTCCTTTGCTCAAACAACGGAATATCACCCTTTTTGAAGAAAAAAATTTCATCAATGATATCGTCGGACCACGACGTGCTGGAAAAACATATCTCATGTACCTTACCCTACAAAAACTCAGAGAGCACCGCAACAAAGAAGCAACCATCTATATCAATTTTGAGAACAGAAAACTGATACCGCTACAAGAGACCTATTTTAACGAGATCATCGAATTCATCTACGCAGAAAACATATTAGAAAAATACGGAACCGTGTACCTCTTTTTAGATGAAGTGCAACGAATCGAAGGCTGGGAGCGCTATATCCGGAGCATCTACGATGAATTCAAGGAAAAAGTACGGATATATATCAGCGGATCATCAGCTAATTTGCTCAGCAAGGAGTATGCAAAGCTACTCACCGGACGGCATCTAACCACTCAGGTTTTCCCGTTGAGCTTTTCAGAATTTTTACATTTTCAAGGACATACTATTGATTTTGGCAAATGGACAGAGGGAGAAGAAGCACGCGTGAGAAAAGCGCTCTCCGAATATGCGCACACCGGAGGGTTTCCCGATGTTGTACTGGGGGAGGACAAGGATGCGATTCTATCACAATTATTTACTGATATCGTGTCTCGTGATGTTCTGTCTCGAACAACAATACGCAAAGCAAACGTTGTCGAAGAGTTTTCCTATTACCTTGCCAGTAACATCGGAAACCTCCTGAGTTTTAATAAAATGAAGAACCATTTTGCAAGCAGGGGTATAAAAATTTCTGTACCAACCCTTACGAACTATTTCTGGCATTTTAAAAACGCGTTCTTGTTTTTCGACAGTACGATTTTTTCGTACACCGTAAAAGACCAGTTGCTCTATCCACGAAAAATATACTGTGTGGATACCGGTCTAGCCAATACCTCAGGTTTTAAAACCTCTGAGGATACCGGGCGGCTGTACGAGAACTTGGTCGCCATAGAGCTGTTGCGAAAAGGATACGAGATACACTATTGGAAAACAAAGCAACAAGAAGAAGTTGATTTTGTCGTAAAAAAAGGAATGCAGGTTGTACACCTTATACAAGTATGTACGCAGCTCACATCCGATGAAACGTATCAGCGTGAAATAAAAGCATTGTTAAAAGCAATGGATGCTTTTCAATTAAACAAAGGTATGATTTTGACTGATGCTGTAGAAAGCACTGAGACTATCGATGGCAAGACCATTGCGATGATGCCCTTGTGGAAATGGCTGGTGAATCACCAATGAGCTCCGAGGAACTATTTGCCAATCTGAACGGCGCAGGTCTGCTCATCCATCACTGGGATACTGACGGGATCTGCTCTGCTCGGCTCCTGCTTGAAAGGCTCCCAAAAAATATTGTCAATAAAACACCGATGCTTGGGAATTATTTTCTCACCGACGAAGAAATAACCGCGTATTCCTCCTATGATTTTATCATAATTGTCGATATGGCGTTGCCTGAGGACAATATCCTCCGCTTAGCACAAAAGACAAAGGTGATGATCTTTGATCATCATCTGCAACAGTCGATTCCTGGCGTGTTTCACCACAATCCCATAGGAGCTGGTAAAGACCCGTTGTTGTATCCATCTGCATCCTGGATCGTCAACGACTTCCTTGGTAATTCAATGAATCTGTCTGCGCTGCTTGGCATTGTCGGTGACCATGAAAAACGGATTCAAACAAACAAACCTATCTATGAATTGATCACAAGTTTTTGTTCAACGGAGCATCTGACGTTTGATGAGCTGCTGACGATGGTGTACCTGCTCGATTCAAACTATAAGGTCGGTGATCGCAACGCAGTCGAAGAAGCACCACACCTTCTTTTGGGATACACCGATGCGCACAGAATCCTGCAGAATGTCCGATGGAAGAATAATCTTTCATTACTTGAGACAGAGATAATCAAATACATTGATGCACCTTTTGAAGAAAAACAAAACATTCTCTTGAAACGGATTCATACGAAGTTTAATATCATCTCAACGGTGACCCGGAAGATTGCATGGAACAGCGGAAAAGATACAGTGGTCGTGAACACTGGGTTTTTCAAGGATATGGACCAGATCTACGTACGGAGCGGGAAGGATCTGCAACCGTTGATACAGCAAGGGAAAATGTTCGGGTATCGCTGTGGGGGAAAAAGAGAGGTGCTTGGTGCGGTGGTGCCAAAAGAAAAAACAGAGTCTTTTTTAGAGGAGATAGTGCGTTTTCTTATTTTATGTGTTGAAACAAAAAAACAGTGAAAAGGATGAAAGATTTCTGTTTGTCAGTATTCATTAAACAGTTACGGTCCATGACCCCAGCAAGGTGTTGGTCGGGGTGAATCGTAACGACACTTTTACGTTACCTGACATACCTGGATGAGCCGTAAAGTCAAGCTCGATATAATCACCAGCCTCTATATCAGCGGTCGCCCCACTTGTGGATTTTGGTGCATCCAAAGGGTCGTGGCTCGGATCATAAACCGTCCAGTTGACGCTGGCATTGTCGGCAACGACAACGATGTCTCTCCATTGGATGTTGGCTTTTGCCGTAGTAATGGTTATTCTGTTGGTCCCTGAATCAACGAGGCATGCGATGTTTGCGGTCTGATCTTTAGTCCCACCGATCATGCCACTGACGTAAACATAGACGGTTGTCGCGACTGCGACGGTTATGGCGACCATGAGAATCACACCGATGACCGCGGAGACTGCAGATTTGTTTGCGTCTCTGGTTTTTCTGTTTGCTTTCATGTTTCTTTCTCTAACCTAGTTTTTCTACAACGCGTTTTTTCTGGGTTGCACATATCATACTAGCTATAAGTACTTTTTTTCCAAAGAATGCTCATATGGATAAAATTCATTATTTTTCTGAACGTATGACATTTTGTCATTTTGAAAATCTAGCTCAGTGATTTAAAATACAGGGAATGACAGAGTATATCATTGATGAGGGTAAAACTTACATCAGATAAACAAAAACAAAAAGATTCAGATTGGCTCTGCGATGATGCAAAAGCTCTCAACAAAAAAGATAATGGAGATATCTGTGAGGAAGCAAAAAAGATCTATGTGGAAGCTTACCTTGAATACGTTCGGGAGGGAATGCGACCCGAAGAGGCTGTGCAAAAAGCAAAATCAGTTGCTAAATGCTTTTTGGCGACACATGATCCAAATTATTTCCCCTAAAATTCCAAAGATGGAGAATTAAACGTTTTCAATGGTGTATGTTCCGAGTAAAGAATTTGTTGGGACATGCGTAAAAGTTACAGTTACTTTTCCCCTCAAAGGTTGATCATTTATTAAATTTATTGTATCACCTGCGTTAACCTGACCAAGTTTGTTGATATATGTATGATTAGTTGTGGTCGTAACAGTTATGTTGATATCAATCCAATTTATATCGACATCAGCTGATGCAACAGTAATTATTTTTTCTGTTGGAGATGGTGTAAAAGATATCACTGGTGTTTCTGTTTTTGATTCACCTATCATACCTGTAAAATAGGCGTATGCAACAGCGGCCATTGCTATGGTAATTGCAACCATGATGATGACACCGATGACTGCTGATACTGCGTTTTGATTTAAGATTCTTCGACGCGTTTTCATAGATCCCTCATCCCCATTTAGTTTCTTATTATGATATTGATATTT
>DQIQ01000027.1 GCA_003942085.1 Thermoplasmata archaeon
CCAGTTGGTCGGGGTTGGAACATCGACCCATCCAGGGAAGATATCAACACGAACGCTCCATTGACCAGCAACATCAGCAGGGTAGTTGAAATCGTCATCATAGTACTGATTTCCCTCGTAGACGAGTGTTCCGTCCGGGTTGTAGAGCTGAAGATCAAAATCAGTCAGATATGCAATATCTTTCATTTTTAATATAACATGAATGCCTTGCCCAGCAGAAACTTGGAATTTATACCAATCATATGGATCGTACATGCTAAGATATCCGAAGTAAGTTCCAGGCGTGAGAAGCAACGCATCTGATCGGGTATTCGGGGCATCGGCTCCGGAGTTTGCATCGTTCTGCCCATTGAGGATTACACTGAATGTGTATTGTCCGGTCCCGGTGCCGCTGACATATTTCAGCCAGACGTACCATCTCCCTGAGGAGGTGGCAGTGTAGGTTATGGTCTCCGGCGTGCTTCCCGAATTATTCGAAAATGCTACCATAACAGTCCTATCCGTCCACAAAGAGAGATTGATGTCAAACCCAGAAGGAGACATCACAGAAAATACAATCTGTTGCCCTTGGCATGCGGAGAAGAAAAACCAGTCATTTATGTCTGAGGAGGATACTGTTCCGGTTCGTCCTCGACCTGGTGTTTCATCAATGACTTCACCAGGGTATACTGCCAATGCTCTGGGAAGATCAGTTCCTGCATCTTTTTTGTATCCAGCGTCATCGTTACTGTCCGCATTCAGTAGAGTGGAACATACATTTGTTGATACAACAGCAATCCCGGTTACCGCCAATAAAACGACCATGTAAAAAACAATTCCTTTTTTTCCTACCCTAAAAAAATACATGTCAATATCCTTCCCTAGATATAATAACAACCTTCAATATATAAAAGTTATCTTGAACATATATTTGTAACAAGAATGGGGTGTTTTTACCGTCAATCAGTAAATGTATCTTCCTTTAGAACATATATCGACGAAGCTGCTCAGGAGATCGGATACTCGAAGGTCGTGTTTTTGAAAAACGAAAAATCAAGCGCTCCCCAGTCGTTATAATCTCCGCGTCCGTGTGAACCATCGGAAAAATCCATGATCGCATAGGTGTAGAGATAGTTCATGAGGCTCTTATACTGGAGATACTGCCAGAACTCTTTGTAGATGGGTTTGGGTGTTAGATGGTTATCGATGCCGTTGTATTTTGTGACAATAAGACCAAAGGTGTGTCCGACTTCATGCATGGATGCTGCGGTCGCAAGCCAGCCCCGGGTATAACGCGGGAATTTCTCTGCCAGGATTTGCGCTCCGATGATAAATGAGTTCAGATGAGCCCAGCCGATCACGGCAAACCCGGCTCCTTCAGAGTAGTCGCAGATGATCCCATAATGGAAGATGCGCTGTCGGGGGTTGTTCAGATCGTTATGAAGGAAATAGTCCCAATAGAGATTGATGATCTCTGCATCTGAGATAAAAGACCGAGAAGGTATTTCTTCTCCACCACCAAGCTCGCCGGTGTCGACATGCAGGGTGATGTTCTGCCGCGCGAACGCATCGATCATCTGGGTGATCTCTTGAGCTGGTGGTTTGTTGGTGGCATTCGTCGTAAGACTTTTTGTCCAATCAAACTCGAGGAACACGTCTTTTGTAAAGGGATTTGCGCCATAAGGGTCCATGTAGCATTCTTCGATGTTGTTCAGCGAATCATTATCCGGGTCTAAATGATAATGATCGTCCCAGACAGCCGGGTTGTATCCCCATTTTATCTCCCATCCGTCTGGTGCTCCATCGCCATCGGTATCAGGGTCTAGAAAGCTGATGTGCTCAGGCCAGGAATCGGTGTAGGTTGGTTTCGGGAATGTTTTATTGACATCCCAGTCTGGTCCGATGTCCGGCATTGGAAACGTAAGCCAGGGTTTGTAGATAATTTCTCGCGGGTTCAAGGTGCCGCGGTCTGCTTTAGTAAGCCCGGTGTGTGCTGGTCCGCTCCTGGCGCCCCACCAGTTGTAGCTGGCATCAATGACCGATGATTTTGCGTACAGCCCGTAATTTTTGTTCCTGTACAGGTTGCACCATGAAACCGTGAAGGTACTATTCTCCGAGTAGAGTGCGTAGCGGAGGTTTTGGGTAAAAATGTTGTTGGTGAGCACAATGCCGGAGGCTGACTCTTTGAATCGGCAGGCAAAATGGGTGTTGAGCGAAAAATTACAATGGTCGATGAAACTGGAGGTGGAATTAAGGAGGTTGACACCAACGCCGTTATGATTGAGAATGCAGTTGATGATGTTGATGAAGGCGCAATCGCTAAAGAACATCCCGCCTTCATTGTCGTCGTTGTCACGGGCAGCTGACTCTGATATTTGTATCTGTGAGGACCGTTCGCAGAAGAACCCAATGCCGTTGGTGTCGGTATAGGAATGATTGATGGTGATGCAATGGGTCTCGGAAAGATATGCTCCGACGCCGTTGTGGTAGAAGGTGCAGTAGTCGATGGTGACAAAGGCTGATGATGAGACCATAATGCCGTAGCCGTTGGTATGGAATCGACAATTTGTTATGACTGTATCACTCGTGCTTTGAACAGAGAGACCGGCGTGTGCTCGGTAGATGGTGCATTCGGAAATCTTGGTGGCATTTGCGGCAATCTTGATTCCCGCGTCCTCTCGGAATCCCCCGGAGTTTCGTACCGTGAATCTTCTGATATAAGCGTTGTCGGCAGTAACGGTGATGACGGATCTGTTGTTCTGTCCGTCGATGATGGTGTTCTCCTGTTCCTGTCCTCTGATATAAATGGATTTGTTGATTCTTACTGTTTCATTATAGAGCCCGTTGAACACATAGACGGTGTCGCCGTCTGTCGCATGGAGGATGCCGTCGTTGATGAATCGATAGGGATAGTCAGCAGAGCCGTTCCATGGTCCGAGGGTGTTATCGTCATCGACATAGATCGTGTTTTTTGTAGGAGGATCCACCGTTCCGTTCATCTCTTTTTGTAAGTGAGGTTGTGCTACTGAGAGGCTCGACGTGAGCAGTACGAAGAGTACAAGTATTGATAGATAGCGTTTGTTCATAGAGAATTCCCCTAGCGCAGACATGTACAATTCTAATAGATAAAGGTATCTCTATAAATATCGAAAAAGATGGAAAAGTTTTTGTATTCATAAGTATAAATATATTTATTGTAGGCTGATATCACTGCTCAATATTTGAAAGGAAAAGGGACGTGAAAAAAAATGCTCGTCGTCGGAACCGTGTCCAGTACCGAAGAAGAACGCGAGGTTCGGTTCATCGCAGAGATATTTCTCATCGGAGAGCGCATCAGGTATCTCGCACGCCAACAAAAAAACAAATAAAAAAAAGAAGAGACGCCTCTTAGTGTTTTTAAAAAAATAAAGAAAAAAATATGGTTTTATCCAGAGAGGCTCTTCGTCCCAATCAATGTCTTTGAATCCATCACGCCCTGGATAGATCTGATTTTATTAATCACGATACTGCCGATGGAATCGATATCGGAGGCTTCAATCTTTACCAGAATATCGAATTCACCGAACAGCGGGTGGACCTCGATGATCTCTGAGATATGAGTGAGATTCTCATAGACTGCTTTTTCATGAAGAGGGCTTATACTTAACAACGCAAATCCGATTGCCATGAGACCAGAAATAGCCTCACTCCATATTATAGTTTTCTTTTCTCCCTAAGTTCCAAAGGAAAATATTATGAGCGTATAACGCTATCGTTTCTTAAAAAATAATCGCACAAAGTGGTGAAGAAACATGGAGGTAAAGGAATCAATCCAACAAAGGCGTGCCTACCGCTCATTCGACCCATTCGATATTACTGAGGATCTGATAAAAGACCTTGCAGGATGCGCACAGTTGTCTGCCTCGTGCAACAATAATCAGTCGTGGAGATTCGTATTTGTCTATGAGCCGGGCATGCTCAAAAAAATGCACGAGGTGCTCTCTAAAGGCAACGCCTGGGCAAAGAGTGCTTCAATGATCATTGCCGTGCTGAGCAAAAAAGACTACGATTGCATCATCGAAGACCGGGTGTACCATCAGTTTGATACGGGGATGGCGACTGCGTTTCTTATTCTGCGGGCAACCGAACTTGGGCTTGTAGCGCACCCGATAGCAGGCTACAGTCCACAAAAAACCAGAGAAGTCCTGAGCATCCCTGTTGATGTCGAAGTCATCACCCTGGTGATAGTCGGGAAGCATTCGAAAACATTAAACCCTGTCCTTTCTGAAAAACAAATCGCCCAGGAAAAACAACGACCCGAACGGTTTTCCCTGGAGAAATTCATGTTCTTGAATCGATACCCGAACAAATAACACGAGTGTTACCCGTACATCTGGGTGGGGGTCTGGATTGCGGATGGCGCGGTCGGTTGTGCTTGTTTGATGAATGCGCGAATATTCTGTTCGATCTCATCTGCATCCTTGTACAACGGCTTGGTGTCCATCTTTATCTCAGGAAGTATCTTATCGAGTGTCTCCACGAGTAGCGCCGCTGCCCGAGAATCCGGGTACGCCGTATGCGCCTCTGCAAGAAGACAGAGCACATCACGTTTCAATCGCGCCCCCTCAAAGAGCAACACACCAGTAATCCCGGTGATCATTCCCTCCTGGGTTTCATCGATGCTGTATTTCTTGAGGATGTCCTTCATTTTTTGCGTGGTTGCCACCCCATGGGTTTTTGGCTGTTTAGGATCAAGACCATGGGTCCCTTCCAATGTCACGATATATCTGCATTTCTTTTTCTTCGCCCAGGCAAGAATCGTGTCTCCCAGCGGCTTGATGATATCGACAGACGGCATGAACTCAGAGATGATCACAACGACTTGATCACAATCTCCTGTCGGCCCACAGGTTTTCTTTCCTGCGTAGATCCTCACCGGAGGGGATGGCGTCCCTTTATGGATGATTGCTGCAGGCATGAAATAACGGGAACTGATGGTCCCGATCTCCTCAAGTTTTAGCTGATCGATGATGAAATGACCGGAAATAGAGCTGACCAGCCCGACCGTTGGGAACGCCTCAATCAGGATGGAGTTTGAAAGGTCGACTTCTTTATATTCAATAATCTGGATTTCTTCCTCCATGATATTCACACTCCTTACATCGGATATGTTATTCTTAATTATTACGATTCAGAAGAAAAAAGAAACAGGCGTCTGTTTTTATTGAACAAGGGCAGTGAGTTCCGATAACCGCTGAATCGTAAGGTCAGCTGCGATGTTCAGACCAACGACCCTGCATCCGGCTGCCCGTCCTGCTTTGACATCACTTTCCGTATCGCCAATTAAGACGACAGTTTTTGCATCCACCTCAAGACGTTCACATGCCTTGAAGACAATCTCGGGTGAAGGTTTTGCTTTTTTAACATCATCACTGGTGATGACCGCCTCGAAATACTGCTCGATGTCAAACTTCTGAAGGATCTGCCGCGCGCAACCTGTGGGTGTATTGGTGATGACCGCTTTTCGATAAGACGTCAGCTGTTGTAGTGTAATCCTGGTGTCAGGATAGATGTTGATGTAATCGAGGTGATTTCCATAGGTGATGTTGCAGAACTGGGCGACCTCCGGGTTTAGATGCAGTCGTTTGAGGTTCCCTTTGAGGTCGTGACCCCAGTAGGTCTTGATGAACTCTTCTTTCGTGATCTCTTGGTGTTTGAACATCTTTAATGAACTGTTCAGCGCGTTCCACCAGGAATCAAGGGAATCGACCAGGACGCCATCCATGTCAAAGAGAATCGCACTCGGGGCAAGTTTCATGTTCTTCTGGGACCTGAGTAGCCTGCCAGGGTACAAAAATGTTTTCTCACAGGTTGTTTCACAGAGAGCATCTCTCAGGAAACAATCTTTTTTTCAGTAGCACATTTTTAAAAAGCAATAAACGAGAAAATCAATCAGAGAAATTTGTTATTCCAAACCATCGTTGATATTGTACACAACAAAGAGATACGGAGGATTAGACTCGCATCTCAAATAGGTGAAAAAGGTTTTTTTTAATCCAGATGCGAGATTCTCGACAGTTAAAAAAAAATTCCTCAAACATAATTGTTTATATAGAAATATCACGATGATTTGCGTATGAAAGAAATCCATATTTCATCAAAACAAAGAAACCAAATGATCGATATCACCACTGATGTTCAACATCTCGTCAGCGAAGAAAAAATAACGGATGGATTCGTCATCGTGTATGTCCCGCATACGACCGCAGGCATTACCATCAACGAAGGAGCTGACCCAGCCGTCCAGCAAGACATCATAAAAGCATTGCAAAGACTGATACCAGAGGTAAACAGCTACGACCATGAAGAGGGAAACAGTGACGCGCACATCAAAGCAAGCCTGCTTAGCTCATCGGTAACCGTGCTCATCGACAATGGAAAATTGGTTCTTGGGACCTGGCAGCACATCTTCTTTTATGAAGGGGACGGACCACGAAACAGGATGGTCTATATCCACACAACCAAAAACAGGTGATTATGCAAATCCTTTGATTGCTGTCACGCACTCTTGACAGATCTTCTTAGGTTTTCCTTTGATATGAACATGTTTTATGTTTTCTTCTTCCACTTCACAGCTGCATACCACACATTTTGCCATAGCGCTCCCTCGTATATTTTTTAACTTCCATCCCGGAAATCATCACACGGTTGGTCTTCGTCCATGGGTCGAGAATGCTCAGCATGATCAGGCTGAAGGCATATATCAACCGATATTTTTTTCATCGGTTTTCCACAGCAGGATGGTTTTTCTTTCTTATCGGTTACTATTGTTTTTTTCTTACATGTTTGACATTGGTAATAGTCAACAGCCATTCTTCGACCTCCATTATCGCATAGGTTTTTCGTATTTAAAACTAGTTTTTCAGCAAAGCATAAAGCTTTTAGCTACTAACAGAATATGAAAGCGATGAAACGCGAAAGAGTCCCGGGGAAGAAGAAAGCACATCAGGTGAAGATCTATACGCTGAGCACCTGCGGGTGGTGTAAAAAAACAAAAGAGCTCCTCAAAGACCTTGATGTCGAATTTGAATACGTCGATATCGATACACTGTCAGGGGACGATCTGGTTGAGGCAAACGAAGAAATAAAAAAATATAACCCGTATCGGACGTATCCGACGATCGTCATCGATCAGGGAAAACACGTCATCCTCGGATTTAAAGACAAGGAAATCAAGGAGAAGCTTAGCGGATGAACGCAAAACAGACGATTATTGATTCCATGAATGAAAACGCAAAGGACAATGGGTACTATTTATGTCCTGACGCGCAGCTCTTCAGCGATCTTATCGATGGTCTGGCGAAGAACACACAGCGGTATGGGTACGGGTCGTGTCCCTGTCGGGTTGCCAGTGGGCTGAAAAAACATGATGTCGACATTATCTGCCCCTGTGAGTACCGTGATGCTGATGTTGATGAGTTCGGCATGTGCTATTGCGGACTGTTTGTCCACGAACGGATAAAAAATAATCCGTCTCAGCTCGGGCCTATACCGGAGCGCAGGCCGCAGGAGATAATCGATGCAGCACTTACCGCCGCGGAAACAAAATCCAGCACCTCGGAAGAAACAACATTACATCCTAAATCTGTAAAAAAGACGCAGACCATCACTGTTTGGAGATGCACCGTATGTGGATACCTCTGCGCTCGAGAAACACCCCCACCGATCTGTCCTATCTGTAAAGCAAAAGCCGAGCGATTCGAACCATTTGCTCTCGGTTGAAAGGATTAATTACGAGACAACCTCGCGGATCTTTTTGATGATCTCTTCTTTTTGCGAAACGTCCAATTCTTGATCGAGTTTCGGATACAATGATGCTTCCTCAAATGTTTTATGTGCCATGATCAGTTCTTTGAATCCGTCATAGTCGATCGGCCGCTGCCACATCAGGTTTTTCCTCATAACCCGCAACTTGTTCAGGATCTCATTGTGTTGCTGGATGAGTTCTGGTACCATCTTGTAGCCTTCGACGATGTTCGTCGGACTATATGAAGTAAAAATCGCTTTTTCTTCGATGAATATATGTTTTTCCAGCTCCCATTCGAAGGTATCAAACACCTTCATGGTCGACACAAGCTCCATCCCAATGCTTTTTTCAACATCCTGCAGTAGTTTTAGGATCTTCCCATGGTCTTTGATCATTAAATCAAGAATCGCTGTTGATTTCATCACTTTTTACCCCCGTCTGATACCATAGACAATACATAAGATGACTCTTTATAAAGATGTTTTCCTGGCCATCTTTATTTTTCTTACGGGCAGGAGTCGCATGCACCAGGAAAGATTCCTTTTGCCATGAATATCTTGCAGATGCGACAGGTCTCTTCGATGACCTTTTCATCGGTGTTGTTGATGATGCGTTCCGCGGCGAGGTCGATTTCTTTAAGGAGCTCTTGGTCGTCTACTACGGTATTTCCTCGTTTATGGGAAAGATACTGGCAGACTGCTGCGGGTGTTATGCCGAGTTTTGCTGCTGTCTCTTTTTGGCTTAACCCGAAATTGGTAATCATACGCTCTGCGATTTCCTTTCGGATGACAGGAAGCCCGTTCCACATCACATACTCACAGGGAGTGCGTTTCATCAAAGGGTACAATTGTTATTTTATACTTATAATTACTGTTTTTATTTATTAGAACACTTGAGGGATAGGGAAATGGGAAAGGGGTTGCAAGGGATTACACCGGGGTGCGAAAGTTTTAAATATGGCAGGTGCATTAACAATTGTTAATAGTGGTATATTGGGGATAATTGAAGAACAGACCAAATAACTCACATTAACACGCGTGGAGATGTAAAAACAAACGGGGGAAAATATTTTTGCATCCCATCCTTTCCTCCTCTCCTCACCAACCGGATAACCTCCGCTTGTCTTACATCTTCCACCATATTTTTCAATACCTTTCCTTTGAGGTAGAGCGATGATGAACGACCTGCTATCAGAGATCCAACGACTCAAACACAGCAACATACAAACAAAAATAAAAAAAAGAATTCAGGAGTTCAAGGACGTAAACACATGCTCTGCAGATGATCTTTTCAAGGAGCTCTGTTTCTGCATCCTTACGGCAAACTTCAACGCAGAACGAACCATTCACATCCATCAGCATCTCCAGGAGTGTTTTTGTACCGATACCAAAGAAATCCTATCAGCCAAACTCAGACAGCACGGATATCGATTCCCCAACACCAGGGCAGCCTACATTGTCGATTCGGTCTTTAAAAAAGAAATGATCCCAGCGATCATCCAGACTCTTCAACGTGATGAACGGCGAGCATGGCTGGTCGACAACATCAAAGGATTCGGCTACAAAGAATCAAGTCATTTTCTCAGAAACATCGGCTTTGACGACTATGCGATCATCGACTCCCATATCCTTGAATTCCTCCAGTGGCAGCATCTCATCAAACAACCCAAAACACTGACGATAAAGAAATACGTTGAAATCGAAAATCTCCTACGAAAAATCGCCAAACAAACGCAACTGACGCTCGCCGAACTTGACTTGTATCTCTGGTATCTTGAGACCGGAAAAATATTGAAATAATGAGCGATTCAGAAACCTGGTGAAAACCCTATGGACTATGAAGAAATCATCCAAAGATTACACGCACTTGCAAATCCGGAAAACGTCAAGGGAATGGCACGATACGGCATCAGTCCAGATAACAACCTCGGTATTTCGATTTATCAATTACGACCACTTGCAAAAGAAATAGGAACAAACCATGTTCTTGCACTGAGGTTATGGGACTCAAAGATCCATGATGCAAGACTGCTTGCCTGTTTCATCGATGACCCAAAAAAAGTGACCACCGAGCAGATGGATGCGTGGGCAGAGACCTTTGATTCATGGGACGTCTGCGACCAGGCCTGTACAAATCTTTTCGATCGTTCGGCTCTTGCATACGAAAAGGTGTATCAATGGGCAGACCAAGAGAAAGAATTCGTAAAACGAGCAGCGTTTTCTCTTATCGCTGGACTAGCAGTCCATGACAAGAATGCGACGGATGAGGATTTTGAACGCTTTTTCCCCATTCTGCTGAAACAGTCGGTGGATGACCGCAACTATGTGAAAAAAGCAGTGAACTGGGCGCTACGAAATATCGGTAAGCGAAATCTGTCATTAAACAAAAAGGCACTACAGATCGCAAAAGAAATCCAAAAGATAAACGCGCGATCATCACGATGGATAGCAGCTGATGCAATCAGAGAATTAACGAATCAAAAGGTACTGCAAAGATTAGAAAGGAAAAAGAAGAAAAAATAAACGAAATTTTTTTCGTATTACAGGCTTAGGGCTTGCACCGGGCATTCATCAACGCAGGTGCCACAATCAATACAGGTATCCTCATTGACATCTGCTTTGTCAGTGACTTTGATTGCCTCAACTGGACATGCTGATTCACAGGCTGCACAGCCGGTACACGTTGCCTTATCAACTTTTACTGCCATAATGTTTTACCTCGTTGCACCCCTGATACCAGTATTCCTATTTATCTTTTACCGTTCGAAATTAAGGAGAAATTTCGCCAAAGATTAAGACTCAGGAAATATAAATTTATTCTAGCGATTGTTAAGAACTCAAACCAGTAATAGTTAATATATTATTTTGGTTTGTACTGCTCCATCTTCTTGTTCGCCCGTTTCCCGCTCAATGTGAAATAAAGGTACACGAACGCAAGCTCAAACCCAAAAATGACTAAAAAATACAGAAACGTGATGACGATCGTCTTTGGGACAAACCCATAGGAAAGCGCAATCGACCCCAGAAACGGGATGAACATCCCAAGTAAAATCAGCAGCAGCACCGAAAGAAGATCTCTTTTTTTTCCCATGCGATTATCGATAACCGTTGTCCTATTAAAAGATATTTCTTCAGCGCTATTCAACGATCAGGCTCTGTGAATACTTATCGGTATCAGCCAGTAAAAACTCGTTGCTCATGCTCAGACAGCTCACCGGACATATATCATTGCATTGCGCACAAAAGGTGCACCGGGCAAGATAGATCATGATTTTTTTCTCCTCAGCCTTAAACACGATAGCTTCAGAGGGACAGACAATCAAACATAATTTGCATCCGATGCATTTCTCCTTATCATACACGATCTTCCCGCGGAACCGTTCCGGTGTACCGATCGGTGGGACCATCGTTTCCTTCCCGCTCTCAATGTTTTTGAAAAAATTCGTCGAAGAGGACGGGATATATTTCTTCGGATGCTTATTGGTGAACGGTTTTTTAAACAGCTGCGCAAGCAGCTGAGGAATCATGGTATATCTCACCGCAGCAGCCTCCGTGTCTTTTCGATGCTTAACCGATGGAGCTGCTCACCATCAACCATGGATGGTTGACTCTTATGAACGATGGTCACCCGGTTTGTACAGGACATGCAGGGGTCTATCGAAGCAGCGATGATCGGGATGTCAGCGATCTGCTGACCAAGGAGCATGGGGACCCAGGGGAGGATATTATTATAGGTCGGCGCCCGGACCTTCCAGTAGTACGGGAAATCAGATCCAGTAAGCTTCACATAATGGAACACCTCGCCGCGCGGTGCCTCCATGCGACCGATGCCCTCGCCAGTGACCTTCTTCAGGGCTGCTAGAAGAGCAGTGATCTTCGGCTCAGCAACAATGTCTCCGGCAGGCATGCGGTCAAGACACTGCTCGATGAGATCAACGGATTGTTTGATTTCAAGTAAACGGACGACGATGCGATCGTACACATCACCACGGACTTCACTGGTGAGCAGATCAGGGGTGATGTAATCAAAATCAAGGTCACCGAACGCGAAATACGGTTGGTCCAGGCGCACATCCTTGCGAACCCCTGATGCACGGGTGGTCGGTCCGACCGCGCATAGCGATAGCGCGTCTTCTTTTGTCAGAACACCGCAATCCCGGCAACGTAACTGAATCGTCGTATCATCAAGCATGACATGATGGAGTTTTTCCATCTGGCTTTTGAGAAACTGGAGGGTTTCATGGATCCGCGGGACCATCTCCGGGGTGATATCCCGTCGCACCCCACCGATCATGGTAATTCCCTTGGTGATCCGGTTCCCGGTGAGGTACTCGGTGAGGTCCAGCACCGTTTCCCGAATCTGCCAGGTCAGAAACAAGACCGAGTCAAACCCGATCTCATGCGCAGCGACCCCTGCCCAGAGGATATGAGAGCCGATCCTCTCCAGCTCCGCGTGGATAACACGGAGATACTCTGCCCGGTCAGGGACCTGGATGCTTGATGCACGCTCCACAGCTAAGGCGAGAGCCATCGGATGACAATAGGAGCAGATCCCACAGATCCGCTCCGCAAGATACAGCAGTTGGACAAGGTTTCGTTTCGTCCCAGCCCATTCGATGCTCCGATGCACAAACCCAAGATGAACATCGACGTTGACTATTCTTTCGCCATCGATCTCAAACGTAAAAGAAACAGGCTCTTTGAGTGCAGGGTGAATCGGTCCGATCGGGATCTGATACGTTGTCTTCGAGGTTGTCTTCATTTCTCTGCCTCATGAAGGTTCCTGACAAGTTTTTCTGGCCCGGTCTCATCACGACGCCAGGGGTAGATGCCTTTGGGGAAATCATCAGCGATGAACACGCGCGTATCTTTAGGGATACCAAGAATTTTTACTCCGAGCATCTCTTGTTTTTCCTGCTCAGCGATCAACGCCCCGGGGATGATATCGGTAATGGTTTCAATCACGGGGTCTGATTTTGGTAGCGCAACCGTCATATTCAGTGAAAGCTCATCTCCCCGCGTGCCATAAAACAGCGAGAAATGATACACAAGCTCGATAGTATCCCTCAGATCATACCCTGAGGAGACTGCAAAATGCGGGGAAGGATCAAAGGTGAACAGATGCTTGACTACTTCTTTAAAGATTTTTTTATCGACATGAAGCCAGAGATGGATGAACTCTGTTTTCATCGTGCCACTAGTCCGTCGTTCGATACGAGACTGTGTAATGCCGCCAGGGAATTTGGTTTGAAATGAGAGGATAATCTCTTCAGGTTTTACCTTGGTCTTTGTCATGGCCTCGTCTCCAGTGTCTCAAGCTTAACCCATGCTTTTGAGATACCATGAATAATGTTTTCAGGCCGAGGAGGACATCCGATCACATACACATCAACCGGCAGAATTGTATCAACAGGACCGACAAGGTTGTAGGATTCATAGAACACATCACCCGTGTTGCCGCAGTTGCCGACACAGATCACCGCCTTAGGGTCTGGCATCTGCTCATAGGCGCGTTTCACTTTATCGGCCATCTGTCGTGTCACTGGCCCGGTGATGAGCAGCACGTCAGCATGACGAGGAGACCCAACCATTTTTATTCCGAATCGTTCGATATCATAACGAGGACAGAGGGATGCTATGATTTCGATATCACATCCGTTGCAGGACCCGGAGTTGATGTGATAGACCCATAAGGCTTTCTTAAAGGATTTTACAAGCCCTTTTGCCATAAAAACATTCACCCCTCGCTTGTCGTCTGCTACTGTGGTAAATCAAGAGACTATTAAAAAGTTCTCATCACATCAGCAAATCCGTGGGACCGGATCGCCCAGTGGCTTACGGATGATGCGCCTGCCGCCGACCGATGTTTCCATGACCACACCAGTGACATCTTTGGTTGCTTGACCGATGATCGCCGCATGCCGTCCCAACGGATGTTTCTTGAGAGAAGCAAGAATCTCGTCAGCTTTTTCTTTGACCACACCCAGCACGACCTTTCCTTCATTACCTATTTCCAATGGATCAATACCAAGCATGTCACAAGCGGATCGTACGCCCTCAGGAATAGGGATCGCATCCTCCTCAATAATAATCCCTATCTTTGATTTTTCACAAAACTCATTGACGGTGTTTGCTAGTCCTCCCCGTGTCGGGTCCTTTGCCGAGACAAGCCCTCCTTCAGCAAGAAGTGCCCCCATCAGTCCGTTCAACGGAGCGATATCTGATTTTATCGTGGTTTCAAACCCGTACCCCTCACGGAACGACAACAATGCGATGCCATGCTCCCCGATATTTCCAGAAAGAATCAGGACATCCCCGGAAGAAAGATTACTGTCCAACAACCAGCGTTTCGTGAATTTTCTATGCCGCTTCACTTCCACAATATTCTTCTCAAGGATAGCACTTCGTCTTCCGATGCCGCTGGTGTTGATCATGAACTGCTGGATAGCACCTTTTTCCACGACCTTGGTGTCCCCAGTGACAATCGGAACGCCTGCCTTGTCTGCAGTACGCCCCATGCTTTTCACAATGGTTGCAAAAGTATCAAGAGAGAATCCTTCTTCGATGATGAACCCAGCAGAAAGAGCAATTACTGTTGCTCCCATCACTGCGACATCGTTGATCGTCCCACAGACCGCAAGAGACCCGATGTCACCACCAGGAAAAATCAACGGTTGCACGGTATGAGAATCAGTGGAAAACACAATATCATCGATGACCGCAGCATCATCAAGAGCAGCAAGAGAAACCTCAGCACTCCCCTGATTTTTAAAGAACCTCAGGATGTTTTGTTTGATGAGCTGGTCCATCAGTTCACCGCCAGCCCCCTGCGCAAGCGCTATTTTCTTTGCCATGATTTCCCCAAGAACATTGTTCTATGGTGGTATGCGATAGAGAGGATTTATTTATATTCTCTGTTGCCATCACCCCGGATACATGTGGCAATGGCAGGACTTAGTCCTTACGATAATCAACTTCGGATTCATGGTCACCGCAATTCCCGCAATCATGCGGAATTACCAGTTAAAAGAAGCAAAAAGCCAGTCGCTCTCCATGTACCTTTCCACCGCAGTGCTGCTCACCGTGATGGCCTATGTTTTTTTCACTCTTAACATGTTATTGAGCAGTCTATCGACAGCAGGCACCGGCATCATGTGGTATGTCCTGACCTATCAGAAAGTAAAATATTCCAATTGATCTGAACGTGAGGAACTTTCATGGACACTCTGATAGTATGTATCGGCAATCGAGACGGCGGCGATGATGCAATCGGTCCGTACATCGCTGAAAAAATGAAAATACTCTCTCCTGATGACATGGTCCTTGACTGCGGCATCCTACCTGAAAACTATACGGCAGAAGTCAAGCAAAAGAAACCAAAAACACTCGTCCTCATCGATGCTGCAGAGATGAATCTACCGGCAGGGGAGATACGCATCATTCCAAAAGGAAAACTTGGAGCGATGCACATCAGCACGCATGGGATACCGCTTCTTGTCTTCATCCAGTATCTGGAAAAAGAAATAGACCGCATCATCTTTATCGGGGTACAGTCGGAGACGATGAACGGATCGATGAGCAAACCAGTAAAAAAAAGCGCAGACCACCTCATCGACCTGCTGAAAAAAAAGAAGATCAATCAGATAAAGACCCTTCAGTAAGGATATTTTTTCCCCAGAACCTCTGTCGAAGCAAGCGCAGCGATCGCTCCTTCGGCACACGCGGTGATCACCTGACGCACCCCACCAGTGATGTCACCAGCAGCATACACACCTTTTATGTTTGTCCGCTGCTGCCTATCCACCATGACGTACCCCTGGTCATCAAGAGCAACGCCGAGTGTTTTTGCTAACTCATTCTGCGGCATATCACCAACAGAGACAAAGACACCGTCCACCGCAAGAACTGAGCTGCGACCACTGGCAACATCGGTCAGATGCAGCTGCTCAACGACCTCTTTTCCGCTGATGCGGTCTGCTGCTTTGTTCAAAAGGATCTGCACCTGTTTTTCCCGCGCCTCCGTCTCATATATCTTTTCTGCGCGGAGCTGCTCACGACGATGCACCAATGTTACGCTTTTACATCCTATTTGTTTCAGAAAGATTGCTTCCATGAGAGCAGTGTTCCCACCGCCCATGACCGCGACTTGTTTTCCTTTGAAAAAAAAACCATCGCAGGTCGCACAATACGAGACACCCTTCCCTAGAAACTCTGTTTCCCCTGGGATATTCAGTGTTTTGTGTTCGGTCCCGGTGCAGAGGAGAATCGCACCGACGCTGTAGTGTTCCTTTGTCGTCTCAATGGAAAATGTGTCCTTTGACCGCTGGATCGTTTTTACCTCTTCGTAGAGGTGCATGGTTGCATATTTGCTTGCGTGCTGCTTCATCTTTGCCATCAGGTCCATGCCTGAAATCGATTCGAACCCAGCATAATTCTCTATCTTTGGCGACAGCACCGCCCGCCCACCACCGTCACCTCGGTCAAAAAGAGCGGTTGTTATACCGGATCGTGCCGCATAGATCACCGCAGAATACCCAGCAGGACCAGCACCAATGATTGCTAACTCGTAATCCATACAACTCCTCATTGATTATCTACTATTTAGTTTTTTTAAACACCTCTCACGGCACAGCGTTTGAAAAACGGCTGTATCGCACCAAGGGTTTCGAAAAAATACTCTCGAGGGTACGGAATCGTGTTTTCAAGAGTAGGTGACAGTAGTGGTTTTATGATCTTAAACTGCTGAAGATAGTAGACGTCTGTCCCTGAAAGCCACTGTCCGATCTCAACGATATCCTCTTTTTTTAGAGCTCCTGGGACGAATGTTGTTTTGAACTCGTACGCTGGTGCTTTTTTCTTGATCAACTCAATCGATGCCTCGATCTTGGCGACATCAACATCGATACCAGTGAGTTGCCGATATTTCCCCTTCGGGGCTTTCACATCCATGGCGACATAATCGACAAGATGAGCTTCCAGCAGCTCAGAAAGCCGCTCTGGATACGCACCGTTCGTATCGATCTTCACAAGAAACCTCATCTGCTTTATCTTTCCGATAAAATCAGCGATATCGTCCTGCAGCAGCGGCTCTCCGCCAGAGATCACAACTCCTTCCAGTAACCCTTTTCGCTTCGAAAGAAACGAAAGGATCTCCTCATCGAGAAACAGTTCATCTCCCCCCAGCGCAAGCTTCCGGTTATAACAAAACGGGCAGCGGAAATTACATCCGCTGGTCCAGACTATCGCACTGATCCGATCCGGATAATCAAGCAAAGATGTTTTCTGAAAACCACCTATCTTCATTGTGTGACAAGGACCTTCTCTCTGAGATCAAATGTTTTTCGATCAAGGAACTCCTGCTGTTTTCCTTTGTTCCATTGGTTCACCGGGCGGATATACCCAACGACCCGAGAGTAGATTTCACATTCCGTGGTTTTTTGCTGGGTCTGACAGGTCGGGCAGAACTGATGCTCACCAGCGATATACCCATGATCCGGGCAGACGCTGAACGTCGGCGTGATCGTATAGTACGGGAGCGCGTAGTTCTCCGCTATCTTCCGGACAAGATTCTTTGTGGCAGTCGGTGATGGCTCTTCCTCACCAAGGAAGATATGAAGCACGGTTCCACCGGTGTACTTGGTTTGCAGCGAATCCTGCAGATCCAATGCCTCGAACACGTCGCTGGTGAACCCAACCGGCAGCTGCGTGGAGTTCGTATAGTACGGCTCGACGTCCCGTCCACGGTTCTGTGTGTACATCTCTTGATTATACGTCCGCAGGTCAGGATACTCTTTTTTGTCAATCCGTGCTAACCTGTAGCTCGTACCTTCCCCTGGTGTCGCCTCAAGGTTGAAGATGTTACCGGTCTCCTCCTGGAAATCCGCGATTCGTTTTCGCATAAAGTCAAGGACTTTCTCTGTGAATGCTTTACCTTCGGAATCGGCAATGCTTTTATTCATGAAGTTCAGCAGCGCATCGTTCATGCCGATAAGACCGATCGTTGAGAAATGGTTCTTCCAGTACTCTCCAAAGGTCTTTTGCACATCAGAAAGATAGTACCGTGAATAGGGATGCAGACCACTTGCGGTAAGATTCTCGATAAGATCCCGTTTGATTTCCAGGCTTTGGCGTGCAAGCACCATCAGTGCATCGAGTCGCTCAAAGAAATCAGTGTCATCTTTCGCAAGATACCCAATCCGTGGCAAGTTAAGGGTGACGACACCGACAGATCCTGTTTTCGGGTTCGCACCAAACAGTCCACCGCCTCGTTTTCGAAGCTCTCGGTTGTCCAAGCGTAAACGGCAGCACATACTCCTGGCATCATCTGGTTTCATATCACTATTAATGAAGTTGCTAAAATAAGGAATCCCGTATTTCGCGGTCATATCCCAGAGAGGATCCAATCCATCGTTATTCCAGTTGAAATCTTTGGTGATATTGTAGGTTGGAATGGGAAACGTAAACGGTCGTCCTTTCGCGTCTCCATCATACATGATATCCGCGAACGCGTGATTAATCATGTCCATCTCTCCAGCATACTCGCTGTAATTGTTGTCGGTAAGAGATCCGCCAATGATCGCTGGCTCTTCAACCATGTAACTTGGGACGGTCAGATCCATAGTGATGTTCGTAAAAGGGCTTTGGAACCCGACTCGGGTGGGGACATTCATGTTGAACATGAATTTCTGCATTTCTTGTTTTACGTTGTCGTACTGTAAACCATCTTTAGCGACAAACGGCGCAAGCAAAGAATCAAAATTCGAGAGAGCTTGTGCTCCCGCTGCTTCACCTTGCAGGGTGTATAAGTAGTTCACGATCTGCATGAGAGCTGTGCTGAAGTGTTTCGCTGGTTTGCTTTCGATTTTTCCTCCAACTCCTTTGAATCCAAGGAGCAATAAATCTTTCAAATCCCACCCCACGCAATAAGCTCCAAGGGTCCCAAGGTCGTGAATATGATAGTCTCCTCTGGTATGCGCCTCTCCGATCTCAGGTGGATAAATCTTGTTGAGCCAGTAATGGGAAATGATGCTCTCGGTCGCATAGACATTTAACCCCTGGAGGGAGTAGCTCATGTTGCTGTTCTCGTTGACCTTCCAGTCCAGCATGCTGAGGTAGTCATCGACAACGTCGATGTCTTTGAGCAGCCCGCCGATCTCCCGCATGTCCTGATGTTGTTTCCGGTAGAGGATATATGCTTTCGCGGTTTTCGCATGACCGTCCTCAATGAGGACTTTTTCGACGGCATCCTGGACCTGTTCGACCGTGGGGATCTCACTGCGTTTCAGCTCTTTTTCTAAGATAGTCATGACGTTGTTGGTCAGCTCTGTTGCTCTCTTGTAGTCCTTTCCGCCGACTGCTTGTGCTGCTTTCCAGATGGCTTCTGTGATTCTGACGGGGTTGAAGTCAACGATTTTTCCGTCTCGTTTCTTTATCTTTCGTATCATGTGGTTCTTTCCTCTTATTTTTCAGTGAGATTTTTAACCTCTTTTTCAAAGCTGGTCACATCGGTGAATTGACGATAGACAGATGCAAACCTGATGTAGGCGACCTGGTCGACTTCTTTGAGTGCATCCATAACATATTCCCCGATGAGTGATGTTTCGATTTCTTCCTTGCCGCCTCGTCTGATTTTTTCTTCGATTCCTTCGATCATTTCTTCGATTTTTTCATGGCTGATGGGACGTTTTTCGAGTGCTTTTTCCATTCCGTTTCTGATTTTTGCGCGGTCGAACCGTTCTCGTCTGCCATCCTTTTTTATGACGAAGAGCGGTGCCATTTCGATGTATTCATAGGTCGTGAACCGCTTGTTGCAGCTGAGACATTCTCGTCGTCTGCGTATCGATCGTTCTGTGTCGCGAGAGTCAGTTACTTTCGTGTCAATATGGTTACAATAAGGGCAATTCATCTCCCATCACCAGATACAATATATGGTAGACTAAAAAAAATAGCCTACAAAATGTAGTATATTTTGATGGTTTTTAAGTCTTTTCATTTTTTTAAAAAACGCAGTTTTCTTCCGTCTGGTTTATTAACTATTTTGACTGCTAAATGTTAGAGTTTGACGCTGGTTGCATGCAGAATTGCTTGCGACACAAGCTCATCGATGTTGATCTTTTGTTCCTCGGCAAGGATCTGCTCAACACGCGCCTGCGTCGACGGTTTGACCGGCACCGCGCCGCATCCCTCAGCTGGTGCAATGGATAGATCAAAGGTTCCGATCTTTCTGGCTATCTGAATCGTGTCTTCCTTATCAAACCCGATCAACGGTCTGAGGATAGGCATGCTCACCGCTTGTTCCACGACTCGAATGTTTTGCAGGGTCTGCGATGCGACCTGACCGAGGGAGTCACCCATCACGATGGCATCTGCGTGTTCTTTTTTTGCTATCGCCTCGGCGTAGCGCAGCATCATCCGTTTGCAGACGACACAGGTGAATTTGCTGTCGCAATTTGTTTTGTAGGACTGAAGAGTCGGCCCGTGAAGAACGAGCAGTGCTTTCAATTTCGATGGCACCTGTACCTTGAGGTATTTCGCTAGCGTGACAAATTTTTCTATTTCGCGTTCATCGGTAAACGGCCGGTTATCAGCATGGATCAAAATAATCTCGTCTGCGTACTTGGAAAGCAGGTAGGTCGCAACCGGGGAATCAATGCCGCTGGACATCAACGCCACAAACTTCATGCGGTCTCCGCTTCAATGTAATCAAGGTATTCTTTCAGCCCGCCGACCGGGGGAAACACGAGGATTTCAGGGACCTCATAAGGATGAAGAGAGCGGATCTTCTGGATTGTTTTTTGGACGTTCCGCTCTGAGGTTTTCGCAAGGATGAGACATTCGCTTGCCTCCTCGATTTTCCCTTGCCAACGGTAGATCGATTCGATCTTTGGGATGATATGGACGCAGGCGACGAGTTTTTCTTTCACCAGTGAACGGGCGATGGTTTTGGCAGTGTCCATGGTATCGGTCGTTGAATAAATAACAGAAGCCATGAAGGAATAAATAAAGGAGAGGATTTTAAGGGTTTGTATGCAGGAGAAAGGGTTTCATGTCAAGGGAACCAGCTACCATACAGATTTTTTCAGATGGACCACTGAACAGATGACTGGCACAGGTGCAATCGCTGCATCCAAATCCTGGAATACTTGCGAAATTATTTTCTAATGTTTGAGCTATGCTGCATTCTTCCCTTTGGTTGTTCTCTTTATAAAAAACACTGACAATCTCGGTGTACGGAAGAAGGTAATCAATATGCCAATGAACCTTTTTGTTTGTTCTGAGATGCCGCTGAATCCGCTGGTCCAACCCGTTAAGGGCAGAGCCGACGTAGGCATAATCGCCTTTTTCAAAATGAATCGATCCAAGTTTTCCAACGGTCAGTGCTGTCGATTTTGGAAGTCTCATAAGGAGAAGATAGACACCTTTCATTGAAGGGATATGAGCATAGGTTCTTATAAGTCAGATTCTGTTTCCTCCTCTGATGGTATCGCATAATCCGAGATTTATTCATATTGATTCGCTTGCTGCAGCAAAAAAAGAAATCCAGGCTGTAGGCAGCGACCCAAAAAGCATCCCTATCATGGCACCCAAAGCAATCACCCGGGTCATCAGACTTGAGAACGTTGTTTTGCAGGATGCAATCATCATCAAACAGGACATGCTTTCTCTTGGGGGCGAGGTCGCAATTCCGAAGGATGCGTTTGAGCTAAAGCAGCGTTCTGCTGATATCCTGGTGATGGGAACGGTTACCCAGCTCAGGGAACTCGTAAAAAAACTTACGCGTCATTACCCTCGCATCAAGGCCGTTGCCGCTGAGCTTTCGATTCTTTTTAAAACGATTTCTTAGCTGAAAGCTGCCCAAAAAAGACATTAACTCATAGATGATTCTAGGTCGGAGGCCCTATGGAGAACCCTGTCTGTCCCCTTGATTTTCGCTATGGAAGAAAAGAGATAAAAGAAGTCTTTGGCGAGACAAGCAAACTGCAATATCTTCTCGATGTGGAATCTGCACTTGCTCGAGCCCATGCTGTTGTTGGTAATATTTCAAAGAAAGCAGCTGATGAGATTTCCAAGAAAGCCTCCGTGAAATACGTTACGGTAAAACGAGTAAATGAAATCGAAAAAGAAACCAGACATGACATCATGGCGGTCACCAAAGCACTCAGCGAGGTATGCACTGGTGATGCAGGGAAATACGTTCATCTGGGTGCAACCAGCTATGATATTGTCGATACTGCGAATGCATTGCAGTTTGCAGCGGCAACCGATCTGATCAAAGCACAGGTCAGGGAACTACGGGTCACATTGGTAAGTCTTGCCAAGGAATACAAAAACACGATCATGGCAGGACGGACCCATGGGCAATATTCCATTCCGATTACCTTTGGGTTGAAAATGGCTGTCTACGCGATGGAGGTCGACCGTCATCTGGAACGTCTCCATGAGTGTAAATCACGGCTGCTGGTAGGCAAGATGTCTGGTGCGGTCGGCTCTGGTGCGGCGATGGGGAAGCATGCCTTGAAAATCCAGGAGCTGGTCATGGCTGACCTGAAGCTCGGGACCGAGGAGGCAGCAACCCAGATCGTTGGTCGCGACCGTTATATCGAAATGTTGTCGGTGCTTGCAAATATCGCCAGCAGCATGGAGAAATTTGCAACCGAGATTCGGAATCTGCAACGCAGTGAGATTGGTGAAATCTCAGAGGCTTTTGAAGCAAAAAAACAGGTTGGTTCTTCCACAATGCCGCAGAAGCGTAACCCGATCCTCTGCGAGCAGGTCTGTGGATTAGCCCGCGTCATACGATGCTTTATCATCCCTGCATTCGAGAACGCGATCCAGTGGCATGAGCGGGACCTCTGTAATTCTTCTTCAGAGCGATTCATCCTTCCTCATTCATTGATCATGACGGATTGGATCGTGTTTCAGATGAACAAGGTGTTTAAAAACCTCCAAGTATACCCGGAGCGGATGCGGGAGAACCTGGAGAACTCCAAAGGTTTACCCATGGCTGAAGCGGTCATGACAAAACTGGTTGAGAAAGGCATGGGCCGGGGGGATGCCCATGAGCTGGTCAGAACATGTTCCCTGAAAGCAGCAAGTGACAATAAACACCTTCTGTCCATTCTCCTTGAGAATCCAAAGGTTACAAAACTGCTCAAGAAGAAGGAACTCGAAGAAGTCATGAACCCGCGGAACTATCTTGGTGTCTCCGATAAGATCGTTGATCATGTCGTAAAGAAACTCACGCGATAGAAAAAAGGTGCAGAGCAATGGAAAATCTTGAAAGAATTACAGCAAACACAGAAGAAGTCATCACGATAGAAGAATTGAAAATAGTGCTGAATAAACCGCATCCGAAGGCATACATCGGGTTTGAGCCCTCAGGAGTGGTACATCTCGGATGGAAGATCTGTACCAATAAGATTAAGGATTTTCTTGCGTGCGGTTTTGATTTCACAGTCCTGCTTGCTGATTGGCATGCCTACATCAACGATAAGCTCGATGGGGATATCGAGAAAATCAAGCTCTGCGGCAGATACATGGAGGATTGTTTTGCGGCGATGGGAGTTGACGTCAGCAAGGTGCGGTTTGTTTATGCCAGTGATTATGTGAACGATGCGAAATATTGGGAGCTGGTACTCAAAACATCAAAAGCAACGTCGGTCGCCAGGGTGAAACGCGCGATGGACATCATGGGACGTGGAGAAGAAGAAGGAGAAAAGGACCTGTCGAAGCTGTTTTATCCGGCGATGCAGGTCTCCGATATCTTTTATCTTGAATTGGATGTTGCGTACGGTGGGACAGATCAGCGTCATGCCCATATGCTCGCCCGTGATGTCGCAAAAAAAATAGGGCGGATCGCTCCGGTTGCGATTCACACACCGCTTTTAACCGGGTTGCAGGCTGGCGGCAGGATGAACCCGATCGAAGCAAAAATGAGCAAGAGCAAACCAGATTCTATGATCTCGATCCACGATGCAGCTGATCTGGTGAAAAAGAAGCTGAGCAAGGCATACTGTCCTGAGAAGCAAATCGAGGGAAACCCGGTCCTGGATATCTGTAGGTTCGTGATATTCCCAGACCTTGATGGTAAACCTTTTTTGATAGAGCGGCCTGAGAAATTCGGGGGAAACCTGGAGTTTTCGACGTACGCGGATCTGGAACAGGCGTTCATTGCTGGGCTTCATCCGCTGGATCTGAAGAATGCGACCGCAAGCCACATCAACAAAATCCTTGAGCCGATCCATGCGTTCTTTGAAAAACACCCTGAGAATCTTCAGGCTATAAAAACAGCGGGGATCCTTCTCTAACATTGTTTTCTAATGCAAATCAAAAAATAGATTTAAATCATATCTTTAGATTCACCTTGGCAATGATAATGGAAAACCAATTGATCGTCGGTCTTTTCTTGGTTCTCATCGGCATTGTGTTATTTGTAGTAGGTCTCTATTTTTTCAAAAAAAGACAGCTGATAGCAGATACCCCGACATCAAAGATCCGGTCCATTGCAATGGGCTTGGTCGAGATCTGTGGGCAGGTTATCCCAATAAAGGAACGGCTTTTTAGAAGTCCGTTCACCGACAAGGAATGCGTGTATTATCAGTTCACGGTGGAGGAATATCGGAGTAGCGGGAAGAATTCTCAGTGGGTGACGGTGAAGAAAGGGGAGCAGCGCGGTCTTTTTTATCTGAAGGACGAATCAGGCAAGGTGCTGATCGATCCGACTGGTGCACAGATTGACGCACGAAAGGATTTTGAATACCAGTCAGGTCTTGGGAAAGACCCGCCAGAGCAGGTCATCCGCTTCCTGGCTGCAAACAATCTATCGCATGATGGATTTTTTGGGTTGAACAAGACCATGCGGTATCGGGAGACCATTATTGTCCCGGACGAGCCCTTATATATCATGGGGACCGCTGGTGAAAATTCGATGAAAACAGAGGGGACCGAAGACCACGTCGATTCCATCATGATCCAGAAAGGGAAATATGAGAAGCATTACTATATTTCAGATAAATCAGAAAAACAGATTTTAAGCAACCTTGCCCTGAGTACCTATGGCGTCTGGGGGGTCGGGGTAGCATTTATTATTGGTGGCGCAATATTGTTTTTCGGACTTGTGTAGGTGGTAAAGGAGAGATGACATAATGGAGCTGTGGGGAATTATTTTTCTCGTTGCCGGGCTGTTGCTCTTTTTGGTGTTGGTCGCACTCTTATTGATCTTTAATGGTCTGGTGCGGCTAAAGAACAATATCAAGAAATCCTGGGCTAATATCGATGTGCTGTTGAAACAACGTTCGGATGAGGTCCCTAATCTCATCGCCACGGTCAAGGGATACATGGATCATGAGCGAGCAACACTTGAAGCATTGACAAAAGCGCGGACCGAGATATTACAAGCAACGACTCTTTCAAAAAAAGCGGTGGCAGATAGTGTGATCACCGAGGCGCTGAAGACGATTTTTGCTGTTGCTGAGAATTATCCTAATCTAAAGGCAAACGAAAATTTCCTCAAGCTGCAGACGCGGATCACCGCACTGGAAAACGAGCTCGCTGATCGTCGGGAGTTTTACAACGACAGCGTCACGCTCTACAACACCCATATTCATTCGATCCCTGATCTGGTTGTCGCGCGGCTGCTGAACTACACTGATGAACAATGGTTCAAAGCATCAGAGGAAGACAAAGCGGTCGTTCGAGTAAAGACGTGAAAATAAAATTAGGAAATACTGTCGTCTCATTTATTAAAAAAAAATGAAAAAAGAAGGGGTGATTATTTCCCTACGTTGCACGGCTCATAGGTGTTTAACGCCGGGTCACCAAAGA
>DQIQ01000105.1 GCA_003942085.1 Thermoplasmata archaeon
GGTTTGAGATCAGTTCGTACTCCTTGGTGGGATCGACTGTGTCTACCAGTGCTGTCTTCTCGCTGCCCTTGATAAGATACGAATTATAACTCGTACCGTCCGGGAGCGGAATCAACTCGTCAAAGATCCTCCGGTCAAAATCAATCGCTCCGACCCAATGGATCCCGTGAATAATTTCTCGTGATACCATACTATCAGCTGGTTACTCCTTCCTGAAATTTTTCTTTGATGCACCACAGATCGGACACTGCCAGTCGTCGGGCAGGTCAGAAAATTCTCTCCCGGAACATATGTTCTGCATAGGTTCACCCTTGTTCGGGTCGTATATATGACCACAGATAGCACAGGTATATTTTTCCATCAAATGAACAAACCTCCGGATTTTTTTTGAACCGGTACAGAATAGCGTGGAGATTTGCATTAATCATTTCGATACTTCACTACCCATCTGAAAGACAAAAAGGAATTTATTGGTTCGCATGCTCTCCCACAGGATCTTCCAGATGGTACCGCTCAAGGAAAAACCTGAAGGAATGGTTTTTCTTCCTCGCCGTATCAATGGAGAAGTACTTGAGGATTTCAAACATAAAATCGATGCGGGAATCAAACTTTTTTGGGATGAGATTATTAAAATCCTCCTTGATGAGATCATCGGTGAGGGCAAGTTCGGGAACCTCAAGATCATGCACAGATTCCGGGGTAAGTCCGGCATAGTACCAGCTTTCGATCTCTTTTATAACCACAATGATACTACCTCCATCAATATGGCTGAAGTGTGAGTAAAGGACCTGTTTTTTGTCCCGCACTGATTGTTCGTTATCAATATCCGCAACAAAAATGTAGTCATTTTTCATGAGCCTGATGCTCTTTAAAAAATTATCAACTTTCGTCCGTTTGATGCAGGCATAGGGGATAATCTCTACTGAATCATAAAGACTGATAAAAAGCGGTTTGATAATGCGCCCGAAAAAACGGACATCATCTTCACCTTCAACCAGGATAAAAATGCGGGTTTTCATACTCACAGTCCCAGCAGGTTCTGGACGTAAAGTTCCTCAATTCCGATCTCATTTTCGAGAAATAACTGCACCTCTTCCTTGTCAGCGGGGCGGGAAAGAACAGAGAATCCTTCCAAATCCCGCGAAACAAAAAGAAGATGCTCTAATGAGGCATGTTTTACTACTTCGGTGGTATGGGTTGTAATCATTATCTGTTTTCTTTTCGAGGACTCTTTCATCATGGAAATAACACGGGCAACCAAAAACGGGTGGATGTGGCTTACAGGTTCTTCGATAATGATTAACGGTTTTTTTTCGAAATAAAGCGCGATGATGAGGGCAAATATTGTCAATGTTCCATCTGAAAGCGAGGGTGAGGGGAGGTTGTGATTTTTTGAATATTTTTCGCGGAGAGTGAGGACCAGTGAAATGTCCATGAATTTTTCAACTGAAAAGTCCTCTATAAAGGGAAGCACATCCCGTAAAAGATTTGAAAATTTCCGCTTTTTTTCCGGATCCCCGATAATATTTTTCAGGACGAGTACAAGGTTTCCGGCATCCTCTTCAAGTTCCCTTTTTCCTGTGATCGCAACTCCTTTTTTCATGAGTTTTGGGTCGATATCATAGACAGCAATACGATCAAAGAATTTTTCACCAAGGGATAACGGATATGCGTACGGAGTTTCCAGAAGGAGTGTTTTTTCAGGCAGGTGTTTCCCCCGTAAACAGAGAGGGATGATGTCCTGTTCGGAAAGGGGACAACCTTCCGGCAGATCGATTTCATAGGTTATTTTTCCGCCATCATTGGTCACCCGTATCTCCCCGCGTCCGCGGTTCTTTTTTTCGATACTATGGTCATTTTCATATCTGCAGGACAAAACCTCACATCCAAGAATGATCCTGTCCCTGATGACAGAAAATCCGTCACCCCGGGGAGCAAACCTGATAGCGAACTCATAGGAAGACTGGCACGATTGAATGGCGAGGAACGAGGTGTCCTGACCCTGACGCCCAAGGATCTCTGCCTTTTGATCGGGCAGAAAAACAACCTTAATGTGAAGGTCTTTTAATGGTCCGATCTTTGTATTCTGAAGGTATTCCGATCCCCCCTGCATTGCGATCGCATTGACAACCCCGTGTTTGGCGATATCACGCAGGAATTTAAAGATGCTTATGAAATTGGATTTTCCTGCAGCATTAGAACCGATTACCACATTAAACCGGGACAACTCAATATCAAGTTCAGAAAAACTCTTGAAATTTTCCACGTGAATACGCTGAATTGGCATAGGAACTCCGCATGTCATCGTCACCTTTGAACAAAAAGAAGATATTGGTCTCTTTTCTGGATTGCGAAAAAGTTTTTTCCTAAAATGAAATCCCGAAGATACCGGGATTCATTACCAGAATTGCATAGTTGAGATACCCGGCAAAGGATACCCAGACAAAATAGGGCAGGAGTAACACTGCAGCAGGAATGGAAAACCGCCATACCTGGATGATAGTACAAAGCAGAACGGCCCAGAGCAGCACGATGGCCAGGAACCCAAAGAATGTTGAATGGAGACCAAAAAAGAAAAAAGACCATCCGATGTTTACCATAAGCTGGAAAATAAAAAGGATAAAACCAAATTGAACATCCTGTTTCCTCAAATCCGACTGCAGGATCAGGTAGAGAGAAATTCCCATCAGGATATAGAGTGCAGTCCAGACGGGAGCAAAAACCCAGGAAGGGGGATTGATTTCAGGTTTTTGCAGGCCGGCATACCATGTAGGAATTTCAGGAGTTGTGTAATATGAACCGATATATCCCGCGAGCAGGCAAATGCCAATGGCAATAACGAAATAAAGTATCTTTTTTCCCGTCATTCCTGTCAGGGGAAGTATTTGAAAGGATGGCATAAAA
>DQIQ01000106.1 GCA_003942085.1 Thermoplasmata archaeon
TCAAAAGACAACAAAATAAGAGAAATAGAATTTCAGGATAGCGCTTTTCTCAGTGAAAAAGAGAAAAGCGCTATTATATTCTGAATCACATCAGTTCAATTAAGCAAAGTAGTTTTGGGTCTAAAAGGGGAAGGCGCTTATATCTTAGGAATTGTCATGATATAATGTGCTCAAAATACGAGTAAAATAGTTACCTTTGTAAAAAAAACAATGGAAACTGATGACGTTATTAAAACACGTATAGAGTCTATCCTTCCAATGCTAAACGAGCGACAACGCAGGATTTATTTATCTGCTGAAGCTAAGAGCATTGGGTGGGGTGGAAAGTCTAAAATCTCTCAACTATCTTCTGTCACAAGACGCACGATAGCAAAGGGAGAAATCGAGAGCTCTTTGAAAAATCGTATCCGTAAAGAGGGCGGCGGACGCAAAAAGTCCGTTGAACAACAACCGGAGATACAACAAATCATAGAGGACTTGGTTTCTCCCCATACGCTGGGCGACCCAATGAACCCACTGATATGGACAAGCAAAAGCCTACGAAAAATAGCGGCAGAATTGCTTGTTTATGGATATGAGGTTTCCCATGAATTGGTCAGAAAGTCTCTTATTAGTTTGGGTTACAGCCTTCAAGCAAACAAGAAGACCAAAGAAGGTGGAGAGTTTCCTGATAGGGATGCACAGTTTGTTTTCATAAATGAAACCGCAAAAGAGTTTGCGAAAACTAGCGATCCCGTCATCTCAGTGGACTGCAAAAAGAAGGAGCTTATCGGAGAATACAAAAACAATGGACAGGAATGGACACCGATAAAAAATCCGACAGAGGTTAACGTGTACGATTTCATAGACAAAACCAATGGGAAAGCTAGCCCTTATGGAGTTTACGACATACAAAACAACTGCGGTTGGGTTAATGTAGGGGTCAGTAGCGACACCGCAGCTTTCGCTGTATCAACCATTCGTGATTGGTGGAAACAAGAAGGATGTGTGCTATATCCTGACTCAAATCGTTTATACATTAATGCCGATGGTGGCGGCAGTAACGGTTCGAGAAATCATCTTTGGAAAGCCGAATTACAACAATTTAGCAATGAAAGCGGATTGAATCTGCATATAAGTCATTTCCCTCCAGGAACAAGCAAGTGGAATAAAATTGAGCATCGTCTATTTGCATATATATCAAAGAATTGGAGAGCAAAACCTCTCACATCGCTAATGGTAATTGTCAGTTTGATTAACGCTACAACTACTACCACAGGACTAAAAGTAAGAGCGAATCTTGATGAAAAAATATACGCTACAGGGATAAAAGTAACAGAAGAGGAAAAAAATAAACTAAACATCCAGAGAAATGATTTTCATGGAGAATGGAATTATACAATTTCCCCTAATTTGTGAACTTTATTTGATGACAATCCCTAAGTTAGTGGAATTCTCCGAATTCCCTGATTTTAGGGTGTTTTTCGTAAAAAAAGCTCTTTGAAATTTTGGCTGTGTCATTCACCTTTTGTATCTTGTAGGGTATAAAGGGGGTAACCCAAGTGTGAACCAAAAAGCGGACTACCGTGAGAATTTATCCAAAAACATAGTATATGAACTTGATAATGAAGAGTTTAAAGGCTGCTCCAAAGGTGGCCAAAAAGGGGTATTCTCTCGTGACAGGAAGCTGACAATCAAAATAGTAATCCTACTTATCATACGCTTCAAGAGTTCCATACAACGTGAGCTGGACCGCATGTTCAAGGTGCTGTCCGGTGAGGATTTCAACATCCGTTCGGTGAGCAAGGGCGCATTTTCGCAGGCCAGGGCGAAGCTGAATCCCTGGGCTTTCCATCGTCTGAACGAAGTGGCCGTGAACACCTTTTACGACAAAGCCGATTATTACACGTGGTACGATATGCGTGTACTGGCTGTTGATGGAACACGTCTTGTCCTGCCAAACCACCCGAGCGTGGTGGAGGAGTTCGGTCTCCACGAGTTTGGCCCCAATGCGGACAGTCCCCGTTCATTGGCTATGGGTTCTATGCTTTACGATGTGCTGAACCAGTTGACCTTGGATGCTCGGCTGGCTCCGTACGCCTCAAGCGAACGTGATTTGCTGATGGAACACCTTGGCAAAGTGGAAAAGGGGGATATGCTCCTACTCGACAGGGGTTACCCTTGTTTTTGGTTGTTGTTCCTGCTGCAGGCAAAGGGTATAGAGTATTGCGTTCGTCTGAAAGAAGACTGGTGGCTGGAGGTGAAAGCTTTTGGTGAGAGTGGTGAGAAAGAGCGGATCGTGTCCATAACCCTTCCCAAGAAAGACAGAGGAATACTGTCGGATTATCCAGCCATGCTTGATACGCCCTTATCCATCCGCCTGATAAGGATTGATCTTCCAAATGGAGAGAAAGAGATCCTGTGTACTTCGTTGCTTGATACGGAAAAGTATGAATACGAGGAGTTTGATGGCTTGTACCACTATCGCTGGAACGAGGAGGAAGCGTACAAATTGCTAAAAAGCAGGGTAGAACTGGAAGACTTCTCGGGTAAGACAGCCACCGCCGTGAAACAGGACTTTTTTGCCAAGGTCTTTTTGATGACCCTCTGTGCCGCTTACGCTCACCCGATAGAAGAAAAAGTGATCAACGAATACAAGGCTGACCAGAACCGGAAGTATGCCCAGAAGATCAACCGAACCAACGCATTGTCGATGACCCAAGACATACTGGTTGCCGTGTTTATCCGGCAACAGTACGAAAAAGCATTGAAAGCCTTCGACAGCGTCGTGGAAAAGACACGCGAAATCATCCGACCCGGGAGAAGTGTGCCGCGAAAGAAACGACCGAAGAAGCTTTACTCGATGAATTACAAGCGATTATGATGCTAAGATTCACTAACTAAACGACATTGAC
>DQIQ01000028.1 GCA_003942085.1 Thermoplasmata archaeon
GTAGTGTTTTTACCATAAATCGAACATTTCTCTTTCTTAGATTCGTTCGACCTATAGACCAGACTCCTCTCGGTATTCACTCGGAGTAAACCAGGAGGTAAACCTTCCAGTAATGCCGCACCTGCATAACTATTTGCATATTCGTCTACAAACAAGGTACTTAAGACAGTGGCTCTTTCGTTGGTCTGGAAGGAATTAAGCTGGTAGTTGTAGAGTGCATCCCATCCCTCCTAGTGAGACCAGCATCCTTCCCTTTTTTATTATAAATTCTTTTTTCTTGCCATGACACGGCATGGTTTTTCTGCACAAATACGAAAGTATATGTACTCAACACAAGTTACTGAAAAGTTGGAGAGATTAAGAAGGAGTTATCGGGATCACTGATGCGACTACCATGCCTATTTGTTATCCCCACTCTTATTAGTTCTTGACCACTGAAAACACTGGAGAGTATGGACATGGCCTCAAAAGATTACGTGACGATGGAACACAAAACAATACCGAAACAAGTACCACTTTTTGAAGAGCAAGACGATGGGAACCTTATTCCGTATGTCAAGGAAACATAGACAGAATTTACCTGTTTGTTTACCATGGTTGACCGCTGGTTAATCGTGGTTTATCCTTGATAGACTTTTTTTTTTTAAGAAACACAAAAACAAGGGTCCTTTTTTTAATAAATTCATCTGTCAATTAAAAAGATGAAGGATAGGTTCAAGGAAGAATCCATATAAATCTGAACAGTATTTGACGGTTTAATGGAAAAAAAGGTTGCACTCAGCATCGCAGGGTCTGATTCCTGCGGTGGTGCTGGGATACAGGCGGATCTGAAATCATTTTCATACCTGGGGGTCCATGGAGTGACCGTAATTTCCTGTGTCACCGCACAGAACACGCAGCAGGTCAGGACCATCTATAAAGTACCTGTTGATGTTATTGAAAATCAAATCGAAAGCCTGTTCGATGATTTCTCCATTGCTGCGGTAAAAATCGGTATGCTGTACGACGAAGAAATCGTAAAGCTTGCTTCCCGAAAACTCAAAGCACGTAACCGAAAACCGATCGTCGACCCGGTGATGGTTGCAACCAGCGGCGATGCCCTTTCGAACAACACCTTTGCCGCTTCATTGAAACAATATCTCCTACCTCAAGCGTTGATGGTGACCGCTAATATCCCTGAGGCATGCACATTAGCTGATATGCCAATCACCCAACAAAAAGACATAGAAAAAGCAGCTAAGAAAATCTTTGCACTTGGCCCGGAGTTCGTCCTGCTCAAAGGTGGTCATTTCCCAGGCGATATGGTCACTGATCTCCTCTACGACGGCAAACAGTTCCATCGTTTCGTTCTCCCTAGAATTCCTCAGAGAAAAGCACATGGCTCGGGCTGTACGCTGTCCGCGCTCATCACTGGTCTTCTTGCATTAGAAGAATCTCCAGTCGCAGCGGTGGAAAAAGCAAAATCCATTACCTGGAGTATGATCAATGAAGGGTATTTCCCTGGGAAAGGCGCTGACGTGCTGAATCATTCATCAACCATCCAGGTCCCGCCGCTCGTCACATACCCTGAACAATTCGAAGTCTGGCTGCAGCTGAAAAACGCAATTGAAGCACTGGTTTGCTTACTCCCACCACAGTTCATCCCTGAGGTCGGGATGAACTTTACCTACGCTCTCCCTGATGCAAAAACACGAAACGACGTCTGTGCGATTCAGGGGAGAATCACCAGGCACAAAGAACATCCTGCTCTCTGCGGGACTCTAGCTTATGGTGCGTCCAAACATGTCGCAGCTATCGTCCTTGCTGCGATGTCGTTTGATCCATCCATGCGATCAGCACTCAACATCCGCTACGCACAAAAAACTCTGCGTCTCTGTACAAGCATCGGTTTTACGACCGGTTCATTTGATCGGAAAGACGAGCCATCGACCGCTCCATCGACCATGGAATGGGGAACGAAACATGCCATAACCATGTTACGAAGAGTACCCGATATTATCTATGATACCGGCTCAGTAGGAAAAGAACCGATGATCCGCGTGCTTGGAAAAAACCCACAAGACGTACTTTTCAAAATAAAAACATTGGTAAACGCCTCGATACCATATGATACAAAATTACGAAACGTATATAAATGATAACCCCCATAAGACCGCCCACCAACCAATAAACTAACGGAGAGGTATAGTTTATGACAGCAAAAGAAGAAAGCGAAGAAAACGTGATCTATGTAGGAAACAAACCACCAATGAGCTACGTTCTGGCAGTCGTGACACAATTCAACAGCGGGTCCAGCGAAGTAATCATCAAGGCACGTGGCCGAGCGATCAGCAGAGCAGTCGATGCAGCAGAAATAACCAGAAACCGGTTTGTCCAAGATGCAAAGATCAAAGAAATACGCATCGGAACAGAAGCAATCACCAACGAAGAAGGACGAACCTCAAACGTCTCATCAATTGAGATATCTCTGACAAAATAAATCGGAGTATTATCAGGAATAATACTTCCCCCTTTTATTTTTCTTAAAGAGCGTATATCATAACTATATTTTTAAAAAAAAAGAAAGGATGAGCCTGAGGAAAGACTCGTTTTTTTCAGAGTTATTATTCTTTTTCCGGCAGCATGTAGGCGATATCATCCCAGGGGTGACGGTACAATCCCTGTTTCAGACGCTTCTGATCAAGATAATGCCCGATGAGCCCGATGCTGCGGCCAAGAACAAACAAGCCGTTGAGCGCACCCATCTTGATATACTCGTCAGCCTCCTGCTTGGTCAGCTCTGAGCGGAGCAGATCGACGAAACAAATCCCGATGCATCCGTCCACGTTCAAGATCAGGTTATCCCGCTTTGATGTGGTGATCTTCTCGACCTCCCGCGCATAATCAAGCAGAGGGGTGCTCTTGAAATGCTTCTTGGCATACGAGCTGATGATGGTGACCCGCATGTCCGGGTTATGGACGGATTTCACAAGATGACCGATCCCCTGGATATTGACTCCTTTTACTTTCATGTCCTCGATGAACTGCGCTGGAGTTTTCCCTGAATCATACGCCTCAGAGAACATCTGTGCGGCACCATCGATAGCCCCACCGAAACGCGGTCCGATGGTCAGCATCCCGGAGACCAGAGAAGAGATAAGGTCTTTTCCCGCACGGGTCGCGACAATCGTGTTATGCGCACCAGACACCGCAGGACCATGATCAGCAGTGACCATGATTGCCATTTCAATAAACTTCGTCGCATACCCAGGTAACAGTTTCTTGAACCACAGGATGCTGAGCACACCACCGATGCCGATATCTTTCTGAAACACCTCAGATATAGGCATGTTCCCGTAGATGAGTTCCTCACCACGGTCATCGGAGATCGTGGAGATGAAGTTCGCCGGTCGTCTCACCAGCTTTGCTTTCACCGCGGTGTTATAATCCATGGGGATCTTGATTGCTGCCGGTTCTGGTCTGGGGGCAATAATCTTCTTTTTCACAAGGTCCTTGTAGACCATTCCGATCTTCTCACCATAGTCATCAAAGGAATTCGGCACCACCGCGCCAGCTGCTTTGAGTGCTGCGTTTTTTGCATCCGCGGTCTCCGCGTCCGAGCCAGCCTTTGCCCCTGCATGACCGAACTGTACCTCGGTCTTGAACGCCTTCGAACACGTCCCTGTCACCCACATCACCAGGGGTTTGGTGATCTGTTTTTTCTTTAACGCCTCAACGATCGTATATTCATCAGACCCGCCGACCTCACCGAGACACACCAGCATCTTGATTTCAGGGTTTTTTTCGAATCGCAATAAATGCTCAAGCAACGTTGAGCCTGGATACCGGTCGCCACCGATCGCAATGCCCTCGTAGAGACCATCGGTGTTCTGCGCGACGATATTATACGCCTCGTTGCTCAGTCCACCAGACTTTGAGACAAAACCAACAGAACCTGGACGGTTAAGCTTCGAGTCCATGATGTTCTCAATGGTCCCACCGGTGTTCCCTATCTTAAACGCACCAGCGACGATCCCTCCGACGGTCGCAGGCCCGATAATGACCTTGTTCAGTTGTTTTGCTTTTGCGGTTAACTCCCGCATCCGGCGTTCCGGGACGCCCTCGGCGATAATCACAATGGTCCTGATCTGCGGAATACCAAAAGCCTCTTCTGTCGAGGCTGCCGCAGAGCGGAACGATGCAAAGTTGATCATCACGTCAACATTCTTATGCCGGCTTGCTGCGTTCTTCATCGATTTGTACACTGGAACCAAAATCTCTTTAGGCCCGAAGAAGAACTTCTGAAAACCATCAGCCCCGGTCGGGTTGATGACCGCGGCAACAGACGGTGTTTTTCTTCCAGACGCGTAATCAAAGTCCAACATCCGCTGCACCGCATTGGTCTGCATGTTGTAAATGAATGATTGGGTGTCCTTAGTAAACAATAGATACTCTTTTCCTGCCATGGTTATTTCCCTCCTTTTAACGCCATAGAAACAATCCTGGTCATGTGCGTCTCCGGTCCGTAGACTTCAATAGGCACTCCGAGCTGCTCCCCAAGTTCCCGCATGACCCGAAGACCTTCTTTGTAGTTTGGTCCACCTCGACGAACGTAGATCTTAACCTTGTTTTCTTTTAATTTCTCTTTGTATTCCTGTAACGCTCGCATAATGCCTTTGAACGTGTTGGCCACATCGGTGAAATTTGCGATACCACCGCCAATCAGCAGGAATTTTCCCCTCGGGTTCTTCTTGCGCGTCATCAGATCAAGGATAGCCCGCGCATATAGGTAGGTGAACTCCTCGTTGGGATCACCAGAGTATTCACCGTAATTTGCCATCTCGTTCATGAATCCCAGGTCCGTAATCGTGTCTGCATAGATGACGGATGCACCACCACCAGCAACCATGGTCCAGACACGCCCTTCAGGGTTGATGATTGTGAGTTTTAACGACGCCCCGGTCTTGGAGTCCAGGTCCGCGATATATGCCTCTTCCTTGGAAAGCATCCGCCCAAAAGGTGATGGAAATTTTATTCCCCCCCATTTTTTCCCACTGACAAACTCAGCGGTGTCATCGAGCTTTGCGGCAAGATCCAAGGGGATTATTCGATCTTTGCTGACGACGAACGGATTAATCTCCAGATACGTATAGTTCAGGTCTGCATAGAACTTGAACATCCCCTCAATAAAGCCAGCGATCAAGAAACGTCGCTCTTTGGGGACATTTGAAAGGAGTTGTTTTTCAATATCTGCGGCGGCTGGCAATGTGCCAATGGGTACCTTCATCCTGGCTGCTTTGGAATCGATGTCCCCGACGTTGACACCGCCCTGATGATGGAACAATATCTGGTCACCGTCCCGCTCGGAAAGGATTGCCAAGTAATATTCATCGGTCTCGTTATGCGGGACGAATGGCTCGACGATAAAATGATCAAGGATTCCAGTCACCGTTCCCACGGTCACTGGTTTGCTCATGCGCTCTTTAATCCAGCTCTCCACGTCAGCCCAGGTCGCATTCAGCAGCAACAGTTTGCTTTTCCCTCGTCGCTTGATGAGCTGATCTGGTTTTACCACCAGTTTTTCTTTCGTGAGCCATTTGTAGGTGGCGGGGAGTTTCTTAAGGTCAGTGTCTGGTCCAACCGTCACAAACGTGTCATCGATCGTATATTTTCCATTTGTATAGTCTTTCAACAAACGGGCGATCATACGTTTCCCGTCTGCTTCTCGGATTGCTTTCTGCGCCATACTTCATCCTCCATTCATTACATTTTTTTCTTCAGATGGTCTGCGATCGCATCAATGAACTCCTCAGTGTAAACTTGTTTGTTTTTCGGGCTTGGTTCCGCAACCCTGAGCAGGTCACCGGTCATGATGCCGCCCTCAATCGTCTCCAGGGACGCTTGTTCGAGCTTATGTGCGAATTCGACAACCTCAGGTGTCTTATCAAGTTCTCCACGTTTCTTCAGGGCACCGGTCCAGGCGAAAATAAGTGCCATCGGATTGGAAGAGGTCTTTTCACCCTTCAGAAATTTGTAATAATGTTTCTGAACAGTCCCATGAGCTGCCTCGTATTCGAAGAAACCTTCCGGAGATACAAGGACGGAGGTCATCATCGCAAGACTCCCATACGCAGACCCAAGCATATCAGACATGACATCACCATCGTAATTCTTACATGCCCACAGCATGCCGCCTTCTGATTTCATGATCCGTGCGACTGCATCATCGATCAGGGTGAAGAAATATTCGATCCCTGCATCTTCGTATTTTTTCTTCCAGTTCTTCTCAAATTCCTCCTGGAAGATCTGTCTGAACCTTGCATCATAGGTCTTTGAAATGGTATCTTTGGTGGCAAACCAGAGTGGTACCTTCTGATCCAACGCATAGGTGAAACATGCTTTAGCGAAACTGTTGATGGATTTATCGGTGTTATGGATACCCTGCAAAACTCCGGGTCCCTTGAAATCCTGGATGGTAAGCCTGATCGGTTGACCACCGTCCGCTGGAGTGAAGACCAATTCCCCTTTCCCAGGCCCGGGAACTCGAATTTCCTGGTTCTTATACACGTCGCCATAGGCGTGTCTGCCGATTTGTATTGGTTTGGTCCAATTCCGCACCCCGGGTGGGATGCTCTTGACCAGGATCGGGCTGCGGAAGACTGTCCCGTCAAGAGCTGCTCGGATCGTCCCATTCGGACTGGGCCATTCTTTTTTTAGATTGTATTCTTTGATACGATCCTTGTTTGGTGTTATCGTTGCGCATTTTACTCCAACACCATATTTCTTGATTGCGTTTGCCGCATCATGTGTGATTTTATCATCGGTCTCGTCACGTTTTTTCAACCCGAGGTCATAATACTCCAGGTTCATGTCGAGAAACGGGAAGAGTAGTTTTTCTTTGACCATCTTCCACATGACCCGGGTCATTTCGTCTCCATCGATTTCCACGATGACGTTTTTTACCTTGATTTTATTGCCATGTTCCTGTGTTTTCTTCATATGATTTCATCCTTCTGTCTTATTTTATGTAGTTAAGCGATCCTCCGGCAAGGATAATTTTTTTATCTCTCTCTGAAAGATCAAACGTCGTTTGAAACTCCTTTCCCTTTGTTTTATCGATGACCGTTACGGTGTTCCCTTTACCTGCTAGGACTTTGCGTATCCCTTGTATCTCAAAGGCATCCCCTTGGTCTATCCATCCATAATCGTCCTTGTTTGCAAATGTCAAAGGAATGATACCAAAGTTGATCAGGTTTGCCTTATGGATCCGCTCCATGCTTTTTGCAATCACTGCTTTCACGCCCATGTACATCGGGCAGAGCGCGGCGTGTTCACGAGAGGAGCCTTGTCCGTAGCTGACGCCAGCGACGATAACGTTATACAAACCAGACTCCTTGGTCTTTTTTGCGCGTTCATAGAACTTGGGGTCGACGACTTCGAAGAGGAACTCTGAGTATTTTGGGACGTTTGATCGATATTTCATCTTCGCTCCAGCAGGGATGATATGATCCGTGGTGATTTCGTCACCGACCTTGATGGTGACCTCTGCTTTGATGTCTTCAGGCAGTGGCGTGTTCTTTGGTGGTTCTCCGATGTTTGGTCCACGCTCGATTTTAGTTTTTGATGAGTCAGCTGTTGGATAGATGAACATACTATCATCGATGTAGAAACTCCTGGGCATGGACATCTTCGGGTAGGAAATACCGATTTTTTCTAAATCGCGGGGGTCGGTGATCTTTCCAGTGATGACTGCTGCAGCAGCCGTCTCAGGGCTCACAAGGTACACCTGTGCGTCTTTGGTCCCTGATCTGCCCAGGAAGTTACGATTACTGGTCCGTAGCGAGATCGCACCAGATTTTGGTGACTGGCTGTTCCCGATACAGAACCCGCAGGCTGATTCAGCGAGTCGTGCACCAGCACCAAGCAGGAGGGCAAGACCACCATCGCGCGTGATGTTTTCGAGCACTTGTTTTGATCCAGGTGCGACAACAAAACTGACGTTCGGGTGTACTTTTTTATCTTTTAGGATATGGGCAACCGTCATCATATCGGTGTATGAGGAGTTGGTGCAGCTTCCGATGCAGACTTGATCGACCGAAAGACCTTGGATGTCCCGGATTTTCTTGATGTTTCCTGGGCTGTGCGGGGTCGCTGCGAGTGGTTGAAGCTCACTGAGGTTAATATCGACAACGCGATCATATGATGAATCGTCGTCAGCTTTGAGCTCAATCCAGTCTTTTTCCCGACCTTGTGCTTTGAGGAATTGTTTAGTGATTTCATCGCTGGGAAAAACCGAGGTGGTAACGCCGCATTCTGCACCCATGTTCGTGATAGTCGCACGATCAGGAACGGAGAGCGTTTTTACTCCCTCACCGACGTATTCGAAAATGCAGCCGACGTTTCCTTTTGTTGAGAAGATTTCTAACACTTTGAGGATGACATCTTTTGCAGCAACCCATGGCCTGAGTTTTCCGATGAGGTTGATTTTTATGACCTTTGGATACACGATGTAGAATGGTCCGCCTGCCATGGCGACGGCGACATCAAGTCCTCCCGCACCCATCGCGATCATGCCGATGCCCCCACCAGTCGGGGTGTGCGAATCTGAACCAAGAAGTGTTTTCCCGGGTTTTCCGAATCGTTCAAGATGGACCTGATGGCAGATCCCGTTGCCTGCCCGTGAGTAAACGATGCCGTATTTTGCAGCGACGGTCTGCAGGTATTTGTGATCATCAGCGTTTTCAAATCCGATCTGTACGGTATTGTGATCGACGTAGCTGACGGACAGCTCTGTTTTTACTTTTGGAACATTCATTGATTCGAATTGGAGGTAGGCCATGGTCCCGGTGGCATCCTGGGTGAGCGTCTGGTCGATTTTTATGCCTACCTCTTTTCCTTTCTCTGTTTTTCCTTCGATAAGATGAGTAGAAAGTATTTTTTCAGTGATCGTTTTTCCCATAATTTAGCCTCTCACGGTTGCTATCGGAGCGGGAATAGGAATTGATTTAATAAACTTTTTGTCATAATTTCCTCACATAGATAATCCTAAGGCGTAATTATTGTATTTTGGACTAATATATAATTTAAATTGAGCATTCTACTAAAATATTAAAAATAATTTGGTAATATGAGATAATTATTTATGGATGTTTTCCATTCTGGGATCGTGAATCCACCAATTCTTACCAAGAACGAAAAAAAAGTCCTTAACGGAATCTGCAGATATCCCACCATAACAGACAGTGAACTTTCTGAAATACTACACGTGAAATTCTCGACACTCACCTCCATCAAACGACGACTCGCCGCACAAGGATACTACCGAAGTGTCATCTTCCCCCTCCCCAACCGCCTTGGCTGCGAACTGCTTGCAGTCATCTACATGCAATTCAATCCCGTAATCCCCCTCAAACAGCGTATGGAGACGACCAAACGAACCATCGAGGTCTTCGATGAACTCTTCTTCTCGGTCGGCGAAGAGGAAAAAGGATTCTCCATTAGTCTTTCACAGAACTATACCAACATCGGGAGGATCAACGAGATACGAACAGAGACATTTGGCAAACTAGGGCTCCTTGAAAAAGAATACCCTCACGAGGTGATCTTCCCGTTCGAAACCAGTCACATCCACCGATTCTTCGATTTTTCATTCTTTCTGCAAGACTTATTCAAACTAGAGGACAAACAAAAAATCTCAACGACCCCTGAACTCTTTCGCAACGCCAATGTAGTAGAACTAACACCAAAAGAAAAAAAAGTGTACAGCGCGCTTGTCGGGCATCCGACCGAAACCACACAACAGATAGGTACCCTCGTCAGCCTGTCACGACACACGGTCGCCCGCATGAAAAAAAAATTCTTCAAAGACGGACTTCTGCAGGTCCTCATCCTGCCAAACCTCAAGACTATTGGCGTAGAAATCCTCACTTTTTATCATATCAGCTTCAATCCGAATAAAGCACCCAGCACCCAGGAGCTAGCATTTCTGAACTCTCCCTCAACGATTTTTTTTGCCAGCAGGAAATTTGAAGCAGTTATTCTCTCAGCATACCAGACCTACCAGGACTACAAAGAAGACGAAATGAACAAAATAAGGTTCTTAAAAGAAAATAATTTATTTTCTCATCCGCCCTTCATCAGCACCTATCAGTTCGAGCGCATGGAAGTGATCAAAGAGTTCGATTTCCTCCCCCTTGTCCAAAAGATTCTTGGGGGTGGCTCATAGTTGTTTATAAGGGAGAAAAAACACAAAAAAAGAGGAAAAACTTCTTATACTACAACTCTGTTGCGGCACATCCCCATCACCTGAGGGGAAAGAGCTTGGAAGATCATCACTTTGAAAGTCTTTTAAGCGACATCTGTCAGATATATATAATACTAAAGATAAATGGATAAAGAAACCGGGAGAAGTTTTAGCATGGCTGACGAAAACATATCGGTCCTCATGGACGAAAAACGGGTTTTTAAACCTTCAAAAGAATTTGTGAACAGCACAAATGTGAAGCAGTGGATGGACAAACACCACATTAAAACAATCGACGAATTATACAAAAAAGCTGAAAACTGGGAATGGTTCTGGGAAGAAGTCTCCAAAGATCTCGTCGAATTTTACACACCGCCAAAAAAAACAGTAGAATGGGATGTCCCATGGGTGAAATGGTTTGTCGGAGCGAAATACAACATTGTTCATGACGCGATCGACAAACATGTGAAAACATGGCGGAAGAACAAAGTCGCGTTCATCTTCGAAGGAGAACCAGGAGACATACGAAAACTGACCTACAATGATCTTTATATCGAAGTGAACAAACTTGCTAATGCACTACGAAAAATGGGGATCAAAAAAGGTGACCGTGTCGGCATCTATCTGCCGATGATCCCTGAATTACCAATAGCGATGCTTGCCTGTGCAAAGATTGGAGCCATACACTCCGTTGTATTCTCTGGATTTAGTGCCTCAGCGTTTCGTGACCGGATGAACGACTGTGAAGCAACAGCAGTCATCACATGTGACAGTTTCTGGCGACGTGGCAAAAAAGTGCCGCTGAAAAATCAGACCGATGAAGCAGTCAAGGAAGCACCCAGCGTAAAACATGTCATTGTTTACAAGAGAACTGGAGATCAAGTAAACTGGAACCAAAGCAAAGATTTCTGGTGGGACGAAATAACCAAAGGCATGCCTCGTGAGTGCGAAACAGAGAAACTTGATGCAAACGACCCGTTATACTTCCTTTACACCTCAGGAACAACAGGAAAACCAAAAGGAATCATCCATGCTCATGCAGGATACGCCGTCGGTATTGCTCAAACCCTCAAATGGGTCTTTGACATAAAAGACGAGGACGTCTACTGGTGCGCCGCTGATATCGGCTGGGTCACGGGACATTCCTATATTGCCTATGCACCATTGATTCTCGGTGCGACTTCCATCATCTATGAAGGGGCACCGGACTGGCCACAACCTGACCGATGGTGGGACATCATCGAGCGCTACGGCGTGAGTGTGTTCTACACCTCACCAACCAGTGTCCGATTGTTCATGCGACACGGAGAGGAATGGCCGAAGAAACACGATCTCAGCAGCCTGCGATTACTCGGGTCGGTCGGTGAACCGATCAACCCAGAAGCATGGATCTGGTATCACAAGAACATCGGCGGGGAACACTGTCAGATCATGGACACCTGGTGGCAAACCGAAACCGGGCATTTCGTGATTTCACCCTTACCGATCACCCCACTCAAACCAGGGTCGGCTACCCGAGCGTTACCTGGGATGGCCGCAGCCGTGTACAACGAGCAAGGCCAACCAGTGGTCAACGGTGGCGGAAACTTGGTGTTACTCCACCCCTGGCCAGGGATGCTCCGAGGCATCTATAAAAACCCTGAGCGATACAAAGAGACCTACTGGGGGAAATACAAAGGCGTCTACCTTGCTGGTGACGTCACTCGTCAAGATAGCGACGGATACTTCTGGATCCAGGGACGAGCCGATGATGTGCTCAAGATCTCTGGTCACCGAATCGGAAACTCCGAAGTCGAGTCTGCCCTAGTCAGCCATCCGATGGTTGCAGAGGCGGCAGTGATCGGAAAACCTCACGAGGAGAAAGGAGAATCGATCACCGCTTACGTTGTTCTTAAAAAAGGCATAGATGTAAATGAGGATCTGAAAAAATTACTCCGAGACCACGTGGCAAAAGAGATGGGAAAACTCGCTCGACCTGACGAGATCTGGTTTGTCTCCGATGTTCCAAAAACAAGAAGTGGAAAGATTATGCGACGGGTCATCCGTGCAAAGGCACTTGGCCAAGAAGTCGGTGATACCTCCACTCTTGCAAACCCTGAATCAGTCGATGAGATTGGGAAAAGACGGTAAACCCGCCTTTCTCTTTTTTTCCTTTTTCTTTTTTGTTTTTTAGAGAAAAACCTTATTCGGTTAAGGCGATACGGTTCTGGCGATTGAACATGGATCAGAAAAACCTTGAAACAGGCCTTCTACAGATGATATTAAAAGCAGAAACAGAAATCCCGCCAGATGTCATCGCAGCATTGAAGCGCGCGTATCTTATTGAAACCGGAGCTGCCAAACTGCAGCTCGAAGCAATGCTAGCCAATGTCGAAATGGCAAAGAAAAAACGATGCCCGATGTGCCAGGACACCGGCATTCTGACGTTTTTTGTCACCATCGGGACCGATTTTCCAGCAACAGGTCTATTAAAACAAGCTATTGAGCATGCAGTTGCGCGTGCGACCCTGGAAATCCCGTTACGACCGAACACGGTCGATCCGATGACCAGTACGAACCATGGCGACAATCTGGGGTCTTATCTGCCGCACATCCTCTGGGATTTCGAGCCAGGAGACGCTGTTCAGATCATGACATTACCCAAAGGCAGCGGCAGCGAGAACATGAGCGCCCTTGGCATGCTTTCCCCAAGCTCCGGGCTTGAAGGGGTAAGAAAGTTTGTAATTGATACCGTAAAAAAGGCTGGTGGCAGACCATGCCCACCTATCGTGGTTGGTGTTGGCATCGGCGGGAGTGCTGATTTGGTGATGAACCTGGGGAAACGTGCGTTGCTCAGACCAGTGGGTACTCGCCATGCTGATAGTCTCATTGCAACCTTAGAAGACGAGCTTCTTGAGTTGATCAATAAGACTGGTATCGGACCTATGGGGCTTGGTGGGAAGGTCACTGCTCTTGATGTTCATGTAGAGGTCGCACACCGTCACCCAGCAAGTCTTCCGGTTGGTGTGGTGATCCAGTGCTGGGCAGATCGTCGGGCATCCATGGTTGTCCATAAATACGGGACCTGGGAGGTGAAATAACATGGAGTACCACGTCAGTCTTCCGGTGCCGTCCGATGTCCTGAAAAAATTGCGAATAAACGATGTCCTCTACATCACCGGAAGTATTTTTACTGCCCGCGACAGCGCGCATATGAAGCTGCGGCTGATGAAGCCAAAGGACCTTGCGTTTGACCCGTCGGTCATGGGATTGTATCATTGCGGACCGCTGATGAAGCAGGAAAATGGACGATGGATAGCAGTGTCTGCTGGTCCGACGACAAGCAGCCGTATGGAGGAATTCGAAGATATCCTTCTTGATCGTTTCGGTATCCATCTCATCATCGGGAAGGGTGGCATGGGAGAGCGGACCGGAAAAGCACTCAAGAAAACCGGGTCGGTATATGTCGCGTTCCCTGGGGGTGCTGGAGTGCTTGCCGCCGAGAAAATCACTAATGTTTCCCAGGTGTTTTGGCTCGAGGAGCTGGGGATGCCTGAGGCGATCTGGGTTCTTGAGGTCAAAGAGTTTGGTCCTCTTGTTGTCGCAATGGATTCGACCGGACAATCACTCTATCGACGCCCGTAAGTCTCTTTTGTGTGGTTGTATGGCGTTGTGGTATTCTTTAATCAGGAGAAAAAGGAAAAAATCGGTAACGATTGTACAATAAATGTTAAATAGGAAATCCTCTAAAGAACCAGAGGGTGCTATCGCCTGCTCGGTGGTCAGGAGATGGAATCTTATTTTTTGTCAGCCTAGATGCTTTTATATCTGGTGTTTGTTTTTCTTTTTTGGAGATTTATGAACAGACAGGGTTTAATCTTCAGTGCGATAGTGCTCGGTATTCTTCTCCTTGGAGGATGTACCGAACAATCAGCACATCGGTCCTATACGAACAATGTGTACGGGTTTTCTTTGGATCCTCCAACCGGATGGCAGCGCATCGAAGGTGAGCTACCCAATGTCGCGGTCCGGTTTACCCCGGTAAACTCCTCCAACGTTTCGTTGATCGTCTCTGTCCCGTTTATACTCAGCGAAGGTCTAGCGTTAAGCACCTTTGCAGACCAGATCGAAGAGAATTTATCGGAGAGTGGAGCGAATTATACAATTATGTCCAGGGATTGGCGGCCGACTCCTGATGCACAAGCCTATGAGATTACGTACTCGGTCGAACAGGATGGGATAACAGAGTACGTCACGCAGGTAGCACTGCTTCGAACGCGAACCGTTTTTTTGATTACGTTTACTGCCCCAAGTGATCTTTACAATCAATCCATCACTGGTGTCGATAACAGTATTGAGTCATTTCGCTAAAGCTCATTTGATTTGTTGATCTGTATTAGTAAAAAAAGTCGATAGTATCTAATGAAGTATAAGGAGAAATCCTCCTGAGATTTTTATCCATCACTTTGTCATTTTGTCACGGCAAGTATATAAATAATGAATGGGAAAGTATATCATGATAGTATATATCACTGAAGGATGGTGAGAAGAATATGGAAATAATAATAATTGGAATGGTCGCAGGTGCAGTAGCTGCCGGAGTAATGCCTCTTCAAGCAGTCATGCCCAAATTATTCTAATGTAAACAAAAAAAAGATACTATGTTTGTGGCGTCGCGCTCCGCAAGTTAATTCATCGGAGATTACTGCGCGAAGCCTCAAACCTCTAGTTCCGGCAGCCACCGCTCCTTATGGACTTCTGTCATAATCCAATAGTCCAGCTTTCTGATCACATTGGGGAATTTGTGGTTTATCTCTTCCATCAATTTGATGAGCGCATCCATGTTCTCTACGACGATCTCTGGCTCAATATCACTCCATCCCGTCGCGACATTAAGGCACTCCAAACAACCTTTCTTATCAAGATAATCGATGATGTTTTTTCTTTGCTTGTATTCCTTTAAAAAAATATCTACCTTAAACCGCTGCAGACCCAACTTTATCAAATCGATGTTGACACGGAAAGCTTGGATGATATCATTTTTAATTAAATTATTCATCCGGTAGTTTACCGCTTGTGACGAACAGCTAAGTTTTTCTGCTAGATCAGTGGAAGGTATCCTTGCATTTATCGCCAACTCATTGAGGAGCTTATGATCGATTTCATCGATCATCACCGTTGAACCATCACAGATAGTATCGTACATTTTCCTATCAGACGTATCGAAATCATCGAGCAGATACGATTTTTTATACCCTGTGGCCTGGATATACACTGAAATAATATATTTTTCAAAATAATCCTCATATTTTTCGAGTGTTTTGTCCCAGAAATTATAAAAATCATAAATGTTTTTTACCCATACGACGACGTCGATATCAATTGGACCTTTCACAGAAATAACAGCCCACGTATGCTTATAATTGGTGAAATATTCTATGATATCATTCTTTATTTCGGTGTTGACATAGTGGAAGTTTATGTAAATCCTAAAAACATTATACCCCAGCTTAAACGTATTAATGGCAGTCCAAAAATTCTTTATTATCCCTTCATCCGCCATCCGCTGTACTCTATAGGTGACGACGTCTTTTTTCAACCCAACATTCTTGCCGATTTGAGTAAGTGACTGCCGCGCATCAAGATCCAACTGATACAAGATTTTCCGGTCCTTTAAATCCAATTTCATCATGCTGAGTACATAAACAAAAAATCATACCAGTATTTTATTGTTTTGTAGGGCCAGGCTTTGCACCCATATTCACTAAAAATCGATAATTTTGGTGCAGATTATTGAATTTGGGTGCAGACAGCAGTTGCTAAGGAAAAAAAAATGCGACAGAGGTAATTTTGTCACATTGAAACTTTCGATTTCACATAACATTTTAATTAAAATAAATTATGAGGCAGTTCTATTCCTGTTTTTCCTTCAGTTATTGCTTTGCCAAATTTCATGGTTTTCAGTTGATCAAACCACCAATCAATGTTTTTCCTGATAATAGAACCATGCTGGGGACAAATCATATTTATTTCCAATGGTTCGACCTTGTTAATAAAATTCATGACCGCTTCGTTAGATGCCATATATGGCTCCATAAATCGTTTCACATCATCTAAATACTGCTGTTGATCCAACAGGTCAGCATACAGTTTCCATACGATATTGAAAGCACTAAAAATGTCACTTGAGAACAGGATTTTATTTTTCTCATCATATGTCACCATAGCCATTGGTGAATGGCAATACGGCGTTAAGAAAAATCGTAGTTTCCTCCCGGTTTTAAAGGTTATTGTCTGGTTATCGCCGTCTATTGTTTCTGAAAAAGAGCTTATGCCATAATGTCTGCAAAAAAGAGCTGCACGTGTAGTGGTTACAACAAAAAGTGTTGTAAGTTCTTCAAATGCCGATGTGCTTCCGCAGAGATCGGGGTCCTGGTGATGAAGGACGATATATTTCAGGTTCGCTATAGGAATTACTTCCTCGATTTTTCTTTTAACAATCTCAAAATCTATCATGCTCCCGGGATCAATCAAGACTGCTTCGTTTGCTTCAACTATTAAATACGGGTTGGTGCGAGCCCAAACTACTCCGGTATTGTATCCAATCCACCATACATTTGGCGCTATTTCCATTGCATGATCTAATTCATTCCATTCCATGTGTCACTCTCCCTTCAATCATTCTCCCATCTGGCTGTAATGCTCTTGGTATTGCTTTCTTTTCCGTTCTTAGTTTGTATATTGCACAGTCTCCTTTTCTTCCATAAAAACAAAAATTATTTGCAACATATTTTAAGTATTCAAAATCCCAATTGCCAAAATCCATTTTCTCATTACATGCAGGAGTATATTCACAACATTCAACTTTTTTATTAATAATATTATACAAGGGGCATTCATCATAGTTATCCGATTCACAAATATCATATGAAGAGAATTGGAGTATACGATTATAATGTTTAACACATTCTCTAGTAAAATCCTTATACAGCGGACAACTCATAGTTCCATCTCCTCACATTACATTAGCATTACAATTAAATAACAACTATTGCTTTAAAAACATAACCAATGCGGAAAGGTTTGGGGAGTCTACGTTTTGGGAGACAGGAAGTAAAAAAGTAATCGGACAAGTGTGAAAGAGACGGTTATTCTCCCTATAAATATAGTCCGACCTGTTACAGAAATTCCTTCAATTTATTTGTGTTCGGATTTTCCACATGATGATCTCTTATCGCAACAAGAGTCTCCAGCAGGCTTGATCGCGAAAAAACTCCTGGGTAGGATGTCAGTAGTGCATCGCAGAACCTCTTTGCACTCTTGATGTCTGGTGCAGTACATGAAAGGATCCAGTCATACTCACCATGCACATACGACATGCTTTCGATCGTTACACCGACATCATCTTTTCCCTGCTGTGACGCGAACGTCTCCAGGGTTTTCTCATCCATCGGCTTCGATGACCGCTTCAGCATCAACACATAACTTTTTAGCGATCTCCTTTCATTGTCAACGACAGCCGTGTATCCCCAGATGGCCCCACTCTTGTTTAAACTCCTGATGAACCTCCATACCTTCTGTCTGGAGAACTTCAAGCGCTTCGCTATCACATCAAGGCTTTCGTTTGAGTTCTTTTCAAGCTCGGCCATGATCTTCTTTTCGTCGTTGTCTATCTGTTTTCTACTTGTCTTCCCCATGCCATTTCACCCCGATAACTGAGGCTTCGGTAACTGTTCATTCCTTAAAAATGATTTGCCAGGTTAAAAGTGATATGAAATGGGGAGTCAGCATCTGGAAAGAAAGGTAGATACAAAAATAGGTAGGCGTAGTCCGGGAAGAAAAGCACTACCTCGATCTATCTTTTCGGTTCCCTCAAGAAATATTATCCTATATTTGTTTCTAAATGTTTTCCTCCTGGTTTTTTAGGGAACAATCGGTAACTTGGCTTTGCCCATTCAGACACAGGAGTATACTCCAGATCAGGAACAAAATCCTCCAACCGTCTTTGAATCAATCGTCGGGATTCCCAATACTGCACATGCTTCAATAATGAGAGGATTTTTACTTAAAATAACTCGAAAAGACGATTCAAGATGTAGATGTGGTCGTAACGTGTAAACTTGATTAAAAATGCAAAGCCGCAGGGGCATAAACTAAGCACTGCGTTAAATATAAAAGTAGTACATCGATTGATTCTTTGGATTTGGAGATGCACGAACAGAAAAAAAGTGTGTTACTTGTAGCTATGCCGTTTGCTGGCATCACGATACCATCCATACAGCTACCAGTGCTCGAAGGGTACTGCCGCCAGAGAGGACTAAACATAGAGACACGCCACCTCTACCTCAAAGCTGCAGAGCTGTACGGACTGCAGAATTATCATTACTTGATCTATCCGCCGAATGACTCCTACACCGCTCAGATGGTGTTTTCTAAGTATGTGTTTCCAGAGCATTGGGCTAAGAATGAGGACAGGTTCCGGGAATACTTCCATCAGCATTCTACACAAAATCCTCAGACACCACAGTTTTCGTTTGAGGAGTATGTTGACCGGACCGATATGTTGTATCAGTGGATCCTTGATCATGTTGACTGGCGGTCATTTGACCTCATAGGATTTACCCTCAATTACGGACAGCTGTTACCCTCGCTTGCGATTGCAAAGAAAATAAAGGAAATTTCCCCTGAGAAAAAAATAGTTTTTGGCGGCAGCAGAACCGTTGATACACTCGGGATGAACGTGCTGCGGGCGTTTGAGTACGTCGATTTTATCGTGTCTGGTGATGGAGAAGACGCGTTATTCCGACTCGCCTCTGAGTATGAGAACCATGAATCAATTCCTCACTTAATCTACAGGAAAGGACAACAAGTCATTCACAATGCATCAGAAGTGGTTGTTGACCTTCAGACTGTGCCGATTCCAGCATTCGACCAATTCTATACAGAGCTTGCTGCAACATCAGAGGAAATCCAACGATATTTCCAGTACTACGGACGCCTCCCAGTGGAGATCTCACGAGGATGTTGGTGGAACCAATGTACGTTTTGCAACCTCAACATCCAGCATCAGTGCTATCGCGAGAAAAACGCAAGTCGCATCCTAAGAGAAATCAGGTCACTCTCCGAGCGTTACCATATGATGGAGTTCCAGTTAATAGGCAACACGCTCCCAAAAACTGAGTACCGAATCCTTTTTGAGAAAATAAAAAACCTAGATAGAGACTTTTCTTTTTTTGTCGAAGCACGCGCAGGACAACTGACCAGTGATGATTACCGGTTGATGAAAGAAGCCGGGTTTACCACGATTCAAACCGGAATAGAGTCCTTCAGCCATAATTATTTACAAAAGATGAACAAGGGCGCACGAGTGATCGACAACATCGCTGCCCTTAAGTTCTGCAAAGAAAACGACATAAAAAATAGCTACAATCTCATCGTCAGATACCCCAATGAAGAGCCAGCGGATTTTGAGGAGACAAAAAAAATCGCTTACCTGCTGAAAGGGTATCTTGATGCCCCCCAGCTCTGTGAACTTCGAGTGATGCATGGAAGCAAAATACAACGTCATCCGGAACAATTCAACATTGAACGAATGGAGCCAGCACCAATCGATCAGATCATGTACCCCTTAGAGTATCTGGAGAAAGGATTTACCTTTGTATACGATTTTACGCAAAAGAATCCGACGAGAAACTATCCATGGGAGACGTTAGTCGACGAATGGAAGAAAGAACAAGAGAAATCCAGACTTGAGGGCAACACCCAACAAACCGCGACAGATCGATTGGTTTTTTATTTCGTTGATGGCTGCAGCTTCATTAAGATATACGACAAACGGGATCGACAGAACATCAAGATTTTTGTGCTCAATGAACTGGAACGACAAGTATTGCTCAGTTGTATTGATATCATTTCGTTAACAGAGCTACAACAGAGATTTATTGATATGCCAGAATTCGAGTTGACCGCGATATTACAGAGTTTCGAGCAGAACGGATTGCTGTTTATCGAAGATGACCATTATCTGTGCCTACCATTACAATGCCGCGTAAAAAACACTTCCGAAAAAGAGGTGGAATGCCTCGTTAATATTTCACCATAATTCAGTTCTTTATTAAAAAAAAAATGTACTAATCAGTTTTCATCTTTAGATGTGGATCAATATCGGCATAGAATAACAGGACAGCATGTTTCCAAGGAAACCCAAAACCAGATGCATAGAAATTCCAGCTCCCCGTCAGATTCCCGCAATAAGAAAATAACGCAATTTCATCATTGATATTCAAATAGGTTTTATTGTTCGGTGCATTCACCTTTATCCGTCCTTTTGCATGACCAACACTACAAAAATAAACCACCGACCCCCTTGAGGTAATTATTTCTTTATGTAAACTTTTAGCAATACTGAAACCAAAGGGAAGGAATGGAATTTTAAAACCCATGTACTGTCCTTCAAAGTCATTATCAAGCGCTGAATAAAAACCAACATTTGAATGGCGGTCTACCTGCACAAGTTCCATTGATGCTGATGACGATTTCGATGTCAAAGCGATTTTAAGCATGTCAGTGGGTTTACTCTTGAAATTAGCCAATGTCAGATACCAAATCTCTCCTTTTTTTACTTGGGCATCTTGATATAATTGTGTATAAACCCCCATACGATAACGAGTATGCTCCAGTAATTTGAAAAAAAATTTTCCTCCGAAAGTAATACGGTGCCCCAATATCGTTGTATCAAAAAGTATACCCGAGGGGACATTATATAGAAAAGATATCTTGGATTTTTCAAATATGCTATCGGTTCCATTGGTCAGGATAAATAAACACGCCATAGGATCAAAATCTTTCCCGGTCTGCTGCAACAGCAAGGAAGCAGAGACATTTATGGTATCATTTTCATGAAAAATGATTTTATACTGAATCACTTCGTGGTTCAATGTTAACTCTTTTTGGTCGATAATGATACGGGCATTGGAGAGATTGATGTCCTGCTTAGTGGCGGGAATATTGGCTGCTACAGGAGCAACATGTGGCTCGGTACTGGCGTTTATAAACAAAAGTAAAGGTGTCATGATTATGACGACGATACCAAAGGCCTTTATTTTTGCGTTCATGATAAAAAAAGAAAAGAGAGGTGTGATAGTCTAATAAGGTTCTGGTCCAACTCCGAAATAGAGCAAAGCGAAACCTGTCATGAATAACCCACCGATAATCATTATGGGCGTAGCGAGCAGAATTCCGATAAATCCAAGTATGGCACCAAATTCAGGCCCTGTCGAGGTAGTATAACCTGCACAACCAATTGTTACCGTTTCGCCATTGCCTGTCCAGGTTATGAACGCGTCTACACCTATAGTCGGCAGAAGGGTATGGGTTCCTAACGCAAAACCAACAGCAGGAATATCAGCACAGAAAATACCGCAGGCCGCATTTGCAGCAACGAACGTGGGTAATCCATTCCAACCTGCACATGGTTGCGGTCCTGACGGGTCATGCTTCGGTTTTTTTATCATGCATCGTAGGTCGTTGAACAGATTGTTGAGATCATCGACTGATTTGTCGGTTAGTCCGTTGACCACGAGTGCATTAAAAAATGGTTGCACGTCATCAAATGCTTTGCTGACCGCTTCCGGTGTAGCATATTTATTATAGATGGTTAGGAAAGCGTCTTTTTTCGACTCGCCTAACAAAATAATGGAGTCGATAATGTCAGCCGACATTTCTTTGACGACTTTGTGTTTTCCAATAACGCAGAGCAATTGAGTCATTTCCTGTTGTTTATTCTTCTGCGGTGGTACTGACGTCATACTTGCATTAGAGAGTGGAACTAGAACTACGAGTAATACCGAAAAAATCGCAAGAAGTTTCACCTCTTTTCTCATTTCTTTTCACCTCCCCCGTCTGTATTTCAACTATAGGGAAAATACCGACGGCGATTCTTTTCCCAGACTTTGTATAAAATTGAAATAATTATGGGCTATATAAATATTTTGTTTATTATTATATTATATTAAAAATAGTTTTTAAAAACCAAAAATTGTACCTTTCCAATATGAGTTATAATCAATTCTTATAAAGAGGAAATGCGTAAAAAATAAAAAGAAGAAAAAGAGGAAGCTTCTGATTTATCACTAAAGCAGCGGTTGTCTAAAGGTTTTTTCTTAAACAACATACTCTGATAAACTCATATTTCGGATAAGCATTAATCCGGTTATAAGACATATGTTTTTGGGCTAATTGAAAATAAAAAAAACAACTATCATTGACGAAACCCATAACGCACTCCATAACAACCGGTATGATTGTGGTTTTCTACATCAGTAAATGTAAAGGTCAATACTGTTGTTTCATCGCTCTTCAAAGAGACATATTGATATAACTTTGATTGATAACCCGCTCCACAGTTTGTATAATTTCCTGTAGCTTGATAGACTTCAGCATAAATATCTTCAGAACCGTTATGGCCTCTATTCGTAACTGAAATATTCACCCAAACGGTACTAGTATAACCTTCTTGGGATACTGATCTAAAATTATCCTCTCAAATTGGATACATTATAAAATCGGGTGATGCTTCATTTTCATCTTTTTCATTCTCATTACATCCACTTAATCCAACACTAATAAGAATAGCAATGGTTCCTGTAATTACTAATTGTTTTTTTATAAGCTTTGCCTCTGCTCTGAAATTTGTAACTACCCCTTCTTTAAAACCTGTCTTTAGATTAGTGTCTAGCATAGAGCAAAGATGTATCGTGCACCGACTAAACCTCTATAGTCCATCCAAGATTGAATATCCTTCCATATAGGTTTAGAGATGTTTGGATTGAATGCACATAAATAAATTTCAAAGGGGATGAATATATGGTTCTGGAGGAGAGGTACCTTATCTGACCTCAAAATATTTATAATATTCCAATGTTTAAAATGGTATATTAAATTAAGTGAACAAGAATTAGTTGAGAAGTTTTTTTCCTTATATATTATAGCGATCCAGGGGTTCAAATCCCTTCCCTTGCATACTTTTCTTCTTGACAAAGATTTAAATAACGAAGGATTGTTTATTTTTCTATATGGAGGAATGACGTTGATTCGAAAAGGACTAGCCGTTGTTGTTATGTTGCTGTTTCTTATTTCAACGGTTACTCCGATGATTCTTGCTGATACCGACGATATTTCTCAGA
>DQIQ01000107.1 GCA_003942085.1 Thermoplasmata archaeon
CTGCTTGAGCAGCCCATTCTTGCCCAGGATACCCTTCGGATCCTGGCATTCTTTCAACAACTCGTCGATGAGGGCGTCCTGCTTTGATTTCGTACTGGCCATCTTATCCTCCTTCCTCTTGAAGGGTTATAGATTGCCAGTTACACAGTTATTTGTACACCCTCTTTTACCAAGGAGGATGATATCCGCAATTTGTATGAAATCCGTTTGCTTGCGATTACCTATAGGAAATCAACAGAAATCCAAATATCCCCCAAAATTCTATTAATCGCCGAATATTTTGTCACTTCATTACAAAGATTTGATGTATTCGATAACTTTTAGTTTCACGAGGTTGTCGAAATCTTTCGAATCCGCTTCCACCGATTTTAGAATCTCCTCACCGGGGACCTCGATTTCGATGTATTTTTTATTTTGCTTGAGGTTCACGCCTATTCTCTTAATAATGATATCTTTCTTCATTTTCTCGACCTGTTTTTTTTAATTGTTAAATGTTGCTTTAACGATTCGTGACAATTCAGCCAATTGATAAGGTTTTTGCAGAAAACCGTTCGTTTTTTTCAACAGATTTTCATTACCTCCACTGCTCAAATTATAGCCACTTGTAAGCACCACTTTGCTCTCGGAATGCATATCGCGGATATCTTTTAGTATTTTATCAGGGCTTGTGTCGGGCATAACCATGTCCATGATCACCATGTCGATCTTTATCCCTTTTTGATGCAATAGATCTGCGGCTTCCCGGCCTGATTTAGCGGCTAATACAGCGTATCCCAAACGCTCCAGCATTTTGGTAACGGTCACCAGAACGACTTCTTCATCATCGATTACGAGCACAGTGGATGTCGGCGTCTTTTCCGGATTCTGCAGTTTGTAATGACAGCACCTATTTCGACCGGTATTTTTCGCATCATATAAAGCTTCATCGGCCATTTTGATAAGGCCCTCGACATCGATTTGCCGGTTGTTTTCTAATAATGCAATGCCAAAACTCATGGTAACCGAAATAGATTTCTCTCGGTAAACAATTTTTTCTGATTCAATAGATTTTCTCAATCTTTCTGCGGCTTGTATTGCCTCTTTGAGTGTTGTCATGGGCAGAATAATACCAAACTCCTCACCTCCATATCGGGCGATGTGATCTGAGTCGCGTAACAGTTTTTTGAGATGAGAGGACACGCATTTCAATGCATAATCTCCAGCCTGATGCCCGAAGAAGTCGTTAACTGATTTGAAATGGTCCACATCCGCTATGATGATGCTTAAGGGTGTTTTGTAGCGGGTGGCACGGCTGATTTCCTGGTGCAGGATTTCCATGAATCGGTCATGATTGTATAGCTGAGTCATGCTGTCGAGACCTACTTGCTGCTTGAGTTGGTCCAAGCACTCGCTTTGACTTTGTACCTGATTCAGCAAGTCGCTTGATAATTTCTCCGACTCGTATCTGGCCGTCTCGATGATGTCGATATACTTCTTCTCGTCTATTTTTATCTCAAATATGGGAAAAAGGTTTTTAATGCCTTCAGTGATCTCCTTAACTGTGGCTGAATTATTTATGACCGAATTGAGTTGGTAAGCTCGGATACAATTTTCGATTTCAGCATAGTTGGCTTTGGGGTCTGAGCCGTTAAACAAATTTATATACAAGGAAGACAGGTGGAGTGTTTTTGTCAAGGATTCAATATCGTCCGAACCGGATGTCAAACGCCCTGGGATATGATGTACCCCGATAGGCACCGTTAGTTTGGCGGGTAGCCCCCAAGCATGAGTGACGTACTCGCCAACCTCCATGTGATTTAATCCTAAGAGCTGGCTTTCGACTTCGTGCAATGATGCCGAGTTCGACTTGGTTTTCATGATGACTTCTTCATATTGAACGGGCATGCTTTCAGCCATGATCGGCAGGCCGATATTCTGGAGAAGACCCAAGAAGAAGGCGTTTTCTCCATGCTGCCGGTTTGTTTTTTCGGCTATTAACTTGGCGGCTATAGCACCTACAAGCGAGTCTTTCGAGAATTGAACGTAGTCAAAAGATGATTTGTTTTTATGTTCAAATGTTCTTAGCAGGGAAAAGCTAAGAGCCAGGTTCTTAACCGTATTCAACCCCAGGTACACCATCGCCTGATGGACGGAGGTGATCTTGTTGGAAAGGCCGTAAAAAGGTGAGTTGACCATCTTCAAGACTTTTGCGCTCAGGGGTGCATCCAACGAAATAATCTCAGATATTTCCCGGATGTCAGGAGTGTCCCGGCCCATGGCTCGCAGGATTTTCATCGCTACGCCGGGTAAAGTGGGCAGTCTTCCGATTTTTTTTGAGATGTCTATTAAATCCCTTTGAGGATGCATCAATTTCCTCCTACTAAGACCATTGTTCCAACGGTCTTGTTGTAAGACTGCTTATGCAGGCTGATCTTCCACCGGCTTCTGAACCTCGGATAGTTTCGGGTGCCTGCACTCCGCCCAGTGTAGCGATCTGACTTTGCCCAATACGGTAAGCACTCCACAAGTTTCTTTCTGATCGCAGTCAAAAGCCATACTAATGTTTCCACTGATGATTGCAGTCTCGTTGGAATCGGCAAGCGCCATCGACGTTATCGTGACTCTTTTATCGATCTTGTCGCAGTGACAATGTTCATATTCCAGTAGGATTTTATCCAAGACCCCTCCCATTTTGTGGGCATTTCCGTACCAATTAAGATCGGCTATTTATGGGGGAAACTTTAATTAATTACTTTGTTCCGAGTTTACGTGATGGCCGCTTACCCCAGATCCTCTGATAGACTCAAACCCATTCTTCTAAATCAAGATTTATTCTGTGCCCCGAAACCACTCCTCCGCTGGCAGAAAATTGACGGTCCTCGAAATAGCCAAATGAAGATGA
>DQIQ01000108.1 GCA_003942085.1 Thermoplasmata archaeon
ACCCTTACAAAGTATTTTATGTCTTCTTCCTGAGCCATCCAATCCCCTCGTTGTGTGAGATTATCTCTTTTAGCGCTGAGGGAGGGATTTGAACCCTCGAGTCCCAGGGGGACACAGGTTTAGCAAACCTGCGCCATACCAGGCTTGGCTACCTCAACAGAGGAATCTCGCATCTTGTACAGACACTCGCAGTGAATAGTCACTGCTCCATGAATGGTGCTTTATAATATGGGCAGGGTCTGGTAATAAGTGTTTGGGGGAGTTCCCCGCGACGGAACGTGGAAAAGGACCAGACAGGAATCAAAGGATTCTTTTGATATTGAAGCTGGAAAAAGGTCATCGATACTCATGGGATATGAATGGGTTATCAGTATTTCTTTTATAATATCCATTCCTGAGAGAGTAGCGGGATTCGTCCTTATGACAAATCTAAGCGGATGAATAATTTATGAGGAAATCAGGTGCTGAGTTGACTGCAAACAAAAAGGGAAGTAAATTCAGCAGGTAATCAGTAAATCTGTTACCGGCATTATCTTATTACAGGATCGCCTCCCCATAATAATGTGTGAAATTTATAAGGTATGCAATAATTTTTGGCATCGTTAGCACCTTCATCCTTACCATTGCCATCTATCCGGCTATCCCGGATTTGGTCGTTTCTCACTGGAACGCAGCCGGTCAGCCGGACGGGTATATGTCAAAAACATGGGGGCTTTTTCTTATCCCGCTTATTATGACGGGTATTGTCGCTCTGTTTGCCATTCTTCCCCGCATCGACCCGTATAAAAAGAATTACGAGAAATTCCGGAACTATTACGAGGGTTTCATTCTCGTATTTGTCTTGTTTATGCTGGCTATCCAGGTGCAGATAATACTCTGGAGTCTCGGGTACCAGATTAGCCCGAACATCACCATTCCGTTCCTCATTGGGATACTCTTCATATACATCGGATTCATGCTCGGTCATGCAGAGCAGAACTGGTTCGTGGGTATCCGCACTCCATGGACGTTAAGCAGTAAAACGGTCTGGAAGAAGACCCATGAGATTGGCGGGAAGTTATTCATTATTGCCGGAATTATTTCCATTATAGGGTTAGTGGCCGGGGCCTACGCCATCTGGTTCATCCTTGTGCCTATGCTCGCCGTCGCCGTGTTTACGGTTGTGTATTCATACGTTGAATATCAAAAGGAGATTAAAAACCAAGATAACTAGACTTGAGATCTTTTTTGTTCATTCTTTGAATCTCATCAGGAGGGAGGTTCTTTCAAAATTAAAATACACCGAAGACCTGCATGGGATGATACACTGATATTTTTACATTGGAAACCTGGTTATGGGTTCACATTTTTTTTTGACATAGTTCTTTTAAGCCAGAATATCGGAAAAAAGAACATCCCTTTTATGTATCACAATGCGTTTACCAGGGACTGGCGCGTGATAACTCCTAAAAGATGAGTCTTGTCCATTACCGGTAATGAGCTGATATTTTTTTTCAGCATCAGACTTACAACATCCGAAATCTTTGCACTCCGGTCAATCGTGTGAATCGGGGATGTCATAATGGTCCTGACGATAATGTTGTGAAAACGGAAGTCCTGGTGGCGGTCCTCAATTTTTTCCCTGAATTTCCGGAGGGATACTGCAAGATCGGTTTCTGTCACAATACCACTGATTTTTTCTCCATCGGTTACAACAAACCTTGAGATGTTGTGTTCTTCCATCTGGGCCTGGAGATGCGAGAGCCGTTCATTGGCACCAATAGTATGGGCAGGTTCCATCACAGTATCTATACTTCCCTTAGGCTGAAGAACTTTGAGAAGTTCCCCGTAGCCAATCTGCCCGATAAGACGCTGGTCACTATCATGTACAGCTACCAGCTTGTGCTTTTTTAAGAGGGTTACAGCGACACTGATTTCCTGCTGGGGAAGCAAGGATGGGATATTTTCCTCAAGTGAACTGGCGACATGAATCTTTGCCGTTGAAATCGGGGCTTTGGTTTTACTACCGAGTTTATCAGCTATCGATTTGCGTGATACTGTCCCAACAACCTGGTGACTGGCAAGCACGATAAGAGGATCGATATTTTCATTGAGCATCTTATCGAGCGCCTCATTGATAGACTGGGATTTTGAGATGGTCACCGGCTTTGCCATTATGTCTTTAACAAGTAATCGACCTGGCATAGATTCTCCTCGTTTTCCTCTTCCAGCCTCGCTGTTTTCCCTGGCTCTCTTTTCGGCAACTGTCACCGGATTAATTCAGGTTTCATTCCGCCGTCTCATTACTTAGAGTGCATTGACCAGTGATCGTCGTGTGATGATTCCTACCGGCTTGCCGTTTGACATTACCGGTATTGAACTGAAGTTCTTTTTCAGCATCAGTTCTATCACTTCCGTTGCATTTGCTGTCAGGTCCACGGATATGAGTGGTGATGACATAATGTCACGGACAAGCAAATTCCGTATCCTGTGGTCCTGGTGCTGGTCCCTGATCGACTCACGGAATTTCCGTAGTGCAATTGCAACATCAGTTTCTGTCACGATTCCAATGTATTTTCCTTTATCAGTTACAATAAAACGCACAATCCGGTCATCGAGCATACGGCGGCGTAAATGAACAACCCGCTCATCGGCTTCAATCGTGATGACTTTTTCAATTGCATCTTCAATCCCGTTATCAGGATGGCACTTTTTTAACAGGTCGCCGGCACTTACCTGCCCAATCAGGTTGTGATCCCCATCGTATACAACAATCAGTTTGTAGGTCTGGAGCAGGGGAATTAAGACATTGATACTTTCGTCAGGATAGACGCTGGTAAAGTCTGCCTCTACTACACTTGCGACATGGATAGCAGTGGGTGCAATATC
>DQIQ01000029.1 GCA_003942085.1 Thermoplasmata archaeon
CTATCGCAAAGGGATGATCTCCGATGCCATCAAGGTTTCTATCAACATAATTGTAATTGTCCCAATAATTTCCTTTCGTACCGTTATCCCAATGATTACCCCCTTGCTCTCGTGCATTCAAATTATTTTTGATGAAATGATTCAAATATATTATATTATTTTTACTTCCTGAAATTGCAGAAATACCTGTAGAACTTATGTTTTGAAAAGAATTATTTCGTACTTCACAGCCGGTCTTTTGGAGACTTAAACCGATTTGACCTCGATTGAAGATATTATCAGCAATAGTGCAATTATAGGAATCTAAAGTAATCCCGCTAACCGAGTTGTTTGTAAAATTATTTGCTTGGATAATGTCAGTTCTATCTCCTGTTACATACATACCATGGAAATCGTTTTTAGTAAATGTATTCTGAGTGATATTTGTATTTGAGCAGTCTCTTGCATAGAGGCCAAAAGTACTGGTCTTGAAATGGTTTTGATACAGAATATTTCTTTTTGAAGAACGGAGGTTTATTCCCGCATCACTTGAATTGGAGATATTGTTACTTGAAAAAACGTTATTATTTGAAGAGGATACGAACACGCCTTTGGTGTTGTTGATTAAATTTCCACTAATCGTATTATCATCAGATGAATCAAGATAAATCCCCCAAAGATCACACTTCGAGATATTGTTTTTCTGTAACACCACATTATTCGATGATACATGGACAAGTGCACCATACTGCGAGGTGATAAAACGTCCCGGATCTTTTATGACGAAATTTTCCAATGTTACGAAATCCGCGGTGATATCGACAAGATACTTCATCTCAGCGCCACGAGAAATAACACTGGGCCCGTCATCAATTCCTCCGATGAGAGATATACGTTTATTGATAGTGAGACTTTCATTGTAGGTTCCACCGAACACATAAATCGTATCGCCTTCATTTGCAAGATTAATAGCTTCGGTGATTGTCAAATAAGGGTGCTCTGCCGTGCCATCTCTAGGATAAGAGAAACTATCATCGACATATATCTCTCTTCCAGCTGCAGCGGTTTGTTCAGTAAGATACAGTATCGATAAACCGTTTATTAATAAAAAACTGATTATCAATACAAAAGAAATTGCATGTTTTGTGCTCATAGTCCCATCCATCTACTAAAAGAAGCATCCGGTCACAGAATTAAATAGTTTTCCGAAGACAGACATTTAAAGATTCTCTTGTTATGGTTATTTCTATGAAGGTATGTCTTGGCGGTACTTTTTATCCGTTTCATAAAGGCCATAAAAAGCTCCTCAGAAAGGCGTTTCAGATGGCTGGAGAGGATGGTTCTGTTTTTATTGGCGTGACATCTGCTGCAATGGCAAAAAATAAAGGGAAGATTGCATCGTTTCAGCAAAGAAAACGAGCAATAGAGTTGTTCTTATCAGAAGAAAATGTTCTGAAACAGGCCCTCATTCAACCACTTTCAGATAAATTTGGTCCGACCATTCAAGGAGATTTCGAAGCAATTATCGTGTCTCCAGAGACCAAACCAACCGCAGAAGAGATCAACCAGAAACGAAAACAACAAAGGAAAAAACCGTTACAGATCATCATCGTCCCTTTTGTTCTTGCAGAGGACAACCAACCGATTAGCTCAACAAGAATACGGAAAAAAGAAATTGACGAAAACGGCACGGTTTTACCGCAGGATTAGGTTTATATAGAAGAAAAATATCCGCACAAGCAAGGTGATTATACGTGTCCTATGTGATCTTTGAAGTCAAATCAGCTGAAGCCGGGAAAATCCAAACCATGCTCCAAGATGAAGTGATCAACCGACAAAGCATCGTGATTCGGGATGCAAGCTCCTTAGATATGAAAGGAGCGGTATCGTATTTGAAAGTCGAGGGAAGTGCACAGGGTCTCAAGCGTGCTGAAGAGCTTGCAAAAGAGCTTGGGCTGAAAAAGCTCCCTGATAAGAAAGCAAAAAAAGTCGATGAGAAGATCAAAGAGCAAGAGGATTCTGCGGCCACCGGCATGGGCATGATCTTCGATTAAACGCTTCAGAGGTCCCAATAGGGTCCTAATTCTTTTTTCATTTTTTCGATGATCTCTGTGACGTCATCGTTTCCTTGTATCGGATCGTCATACTTGAATGGATGGGACATCATCTGTCCGATCTGAGACATGAAGCATTTGCCGATCCATTGCAGGTTGTAGCCACCTTCCAGGGTGCAGACAATCCTTGGTTGAACCTCTTGGAATCGCTTGACCATTTCACCAAAGAAATTCGCAGAGAGTTTCAGTCCACCGAGTTGATCTGAATGGTGAGAATCATACCCAGCAGAGATAATAATGAGATGCGGTTTGAACTGTTCTGTAATTGGGATAAATATTTCATCAAAGAGCTGTGAGACCGCTCCATCTCCATGACCAAAACCCAGCGGGGCGTTTATCGTATATCCTTTCCCTTCGCCTTCACCGATTTCGTTAGCATCCCCGGTTCCCGGGTAATGCGGTGACAGATGAAATGATTGGTACATCACGTCTGCACGTTTGTAAAAAATCGACTGCGTCCCGTTCCCATGATGGACATCATGATCAAAGATAAGGACGCGCTTTCCTTTTTTGGTCAGGTCATGGGCTGCAAGTCCTGCGTTGTTGAACAAACAGAATCCCATGGACCGCTCAGCGGAGGCATGATGACCAGGGGGGCGCACCAACGCATACGCATTTGGAGCATCTCCCTGTACAACGGCTCTGCAGACCTGAGTAACTCCTCCTGCAGCGAGCCGTGCAGTCTCATAGTCTGATTTACAGACATACGTATCCAAATCGATCCATGAGTCGCCATGCTCACTGATGTCTTTTATGCGCTGGATCATCTCAGCAGAATGCACTTCATACAGCAGTTTCTCTGGTAGCATTTCCGGTTCAATGAATTTTAGTTTTTTGTAAAACGGTGCTTGTTCAAGAGCATCCAGCATCACGTAGAGGCGGTCCGCGTTCTCCGGGTGGTCAGCGGTGTCATGCTGGTTGAATCGGTCGGAAAACACAATCGGGGTTGTCATAGAATCGCACCTAAACATCATGCAACTCTCTTATATGTATTACTTCTAAGGTTTAAGTACACCCAATGTGTTAACGGATAAAAAAAAGTACTGGGGGAACATGAGGTTATGACAGACATGCTCTTAGGACTCTCGCCAACCTATCTCTATTTCCAGGGAAAAACACCGCAAGCAGTCTCAGAGCTGCACCATCCGTATTTTCTTGCTTTTCCCCCCGCAGCGGTTGATGCAAAGACCGCCCGTAAAAAACTCATAGAGCAATGGAATAAAAACCAGCAAGACCACTCGAAACTCTCAAAGATCACCTCTATAGGAGAACTCGAACCATACCGGAGTTTCTGTGATTTTAATAAAACACGAGACGTCTTTAAAGTGTACACCAAAGAATCCTACCTAGTCCCAGAGATCAGTGATTATCTGTTTTTTGAACATGATCTCTTCACCGCTGAGCATGATATCCCTTATCATCAGCGTGCATTGGTCGACCTTGCTGCACAAGGCAAAGCCTGGTTGTTCGACACCAAAGGAAAAAAAACGAACCTAAAAGTCATGGTCTACGACATTGAAACCACGCAGTATGAAGAAGGAAAACCACAGGTCCCCATCGACATCCTCGGATACGCTTGTTTTAATATCGCTATCGAGTCAGAGCATAGCCTTGAAAAAGAAGAGTTCAGCTTTGAAATCAGACAGACCCCGTCGCATTGGAAGGACGTCGAGGTCGTACAGCATCTTTCCAATAATGTGGATGAGGAAATAGCGCATCTGCTGAAATTCTGTAGAGTAATAAAAGACGCTGATATCGTCTCAGGGCATAACATCGTCGGTTTTGATAACGTCCATGTGCATGGCAGGATAAGCTGGATCCTTAAGAACAAATACGATCAACTGTCATCCGATGAGAAAAAAATCTTTCAGAATTTCATTAGCATGTACTGCCGAGAGGATAAATCGTTTCATTTTGGGGTGATGGGTGCTGAGGTCGTACAGGTGTATCCCTGCAGTTTTGATACGTATCTTGCGGCGCGGAAGTTTTACCCGTGGCTCGATGATTTCCGACTAAAAACCCTTGCTCCGTTTCTCAATGTCATTGTTGATAATCGGGTGATTTTGGCACCGTCGCAGATCAAACTTGATGATCGGACCATGACGTATAACAAGCAGGATGTCCAGGAGCAGATAGGGGTTTCGTTGCATTTGATCCAGCAAGCATTGCCTTTGTCATTTACGACATGTATGCCGTTTGATATGCTGCTTTCTTCTGGTGCAGTGAACATGTGGGACCACATGGCGTTACTTCGGGGAGCGATCAAGAAAAAGATCCTCCCACCGATCTGTCGGGTAAAATCAGTTTCACAGGTTTTGGTAAAGGATTTTGGCGGACAGAACACTAAAGAAGCGATCATTCGTCTGGCGAAGAAACGCAGGGAGCAGTTGTCAAAGGATTTTGTCAGGGTGTTGAAGTATGGTGAGGAGATGCCTGATTGGGTGGAGTACCCGCAGGTGATCTACAAAGATCAGGTGAGTGATGATGACGAAGAAGTCGTCAACTATCATATGCCTGGTGGTATGACCATCAAACCAGACAAGGAGGCTCATTCCCATTTCATCCCCTGGTATCATGTGGTGGTCGCTGATGTGGGCGCGATGTATCCGACAATTCTAAAGGCGATGAACATCGGGGCAGATACAGTCCGGCTTGCGACCAAGAATGAGACCCCAGATGCATGGGTGTGGCTCAAGAAGGTTTCTGAGGATTTTTTAAAAAACCGGGATGTGAACTGGCGGGAGATATCCAAGCAGGACTCGTATGCTGATAAAGGGTACATGATCGGGGTGCGGATCGATACGACACCTGGCGTCGTCAACTGTGCGATGACCGGTATAATGAACATCATCGGGAAGATAAAAAAGGAGCTAAAAGAAGCAAAAACACAGGCACATTCCACTGAATTAGCAAGACTAAAGATGATGTATCAAAGCATGAAGGGCGCTCGGAATGCTGGTACTCATGGGATATTAGCGGCACCGACTGTAACTGGGAGGCAGTTTAACCTCTGGGGTGCTGCTGCGATTACCACGAAAGGTCAGATGATCCTTGCTGATACCCTTGATCAACTCAACAAGCAGGACATCCGTGTGGTGTATGGTGATACTGATGGGATTTACATGGGTTGTTCCCGCTCCATGGGCAACATCCCTGGCTTTTCCAAGGCATTGGATGTCACGTTAGACCCTGATGAGGATGCTTGGATAACCAAGCCGGAGGTTGCGTATGCTGCGATTAAGAAGTGTAATGAAAAATGGCAGAATGAGTTGAAGTACCCTGATTTTGAGTTAGAGGCTGAACAACATGATGCGATGATCTTTGTCAAGCACAAGAACTACCTAATTTTTGATGTGAAGAACGGGAAGATCGAGATGAATACGAAGGGAAATAACTTCAAAGGATCAGATAAGGCAAACATCGCGCGAAAAGTCCTTGCTGAGATCATGATGACGGTCCTTAAGGAAAACCCGTGTTGGGAAAAAGAAGAGGATGTCCGTGCGACGGTAAAGGAGAGTATCAAGAATAAGACACGGGAGATTGTCTCTCGGTTGGATCTTGAGAACGTTGATCTGAATGATCTGACGCTAGTACAGGCGGTGCAGCCGGAGAAGCGCTACAAGTTGAACCAAGATGGATCATCCTCGACGTTTGGGAGGCGGGCGGAGGCGTTGGAAAAACTGCTGGGTCGTCCGATTCGAACGAGGGTGAAGATGAAGTTTGTGATTACGAAAAAACCGCTGCCTGGTATTTTGAAACCCTCAAAAAGTGGGGTCAAACCAATCGATTATATGTACCCGGTGGACCTGGTGAAAGACCGAAAGGAAATCGATCTTGACTGGTATAAGAAGATGGTGGAGAACTACGTGCAGGGTGCATTTGGTTTATCTGATTTTGCGCCGACCGAGCAAAAAGGATTGGATGCCTGGATGTAAGGTTTCTCCTTATTTTTTTATTGCGGGTAGAACATTTTGTGATTACTCAGGGGTTTTTCGATCTGCTTTTTTTGGTTTTGGTAGCAATTGTCCTGATATCTGGTATCACTTGTACAACAAACCCTTTAAAAGAAGAAAACAAACCTTTGATTGATAATTATGTTGATCGTCGGACAAGTATCAAGTAAAGAAGAGGCAAACGAAATAACGTTCATAGCAAAGCTTTTTATTGTTGGTCAGCGAGCCCGGTTTCTTGCGACGAACAAACAAGCTATTGGTGAACCAGACGATGAAGACACCGAAGATGAGGAAGAAAGTTAGACGGTGTCTGAAAAAACGGTAAGCTTCCTTTTGGCGTTCAGATTTCTTTTTTTTATTTTAATCCATTCATCGGAGTATATCGTCGTAGCAGAGTTGTACCAGCTCATCGATAGGTTTTGTCGCATCAAGCTGAAGAAAACGTTTTCCTTTGGATACGGTGAGATAATTTTTATGTACTTTTTCTAAGAACGCGAGCCGCTCAAACGGTATCAGCTCACTGCGATGCTGAATCCGGGCAAGTGATGTCTTCGGGTCGATTTCAAACAGGTATGTTCGGTCAGGGATCAGGATACGATGGCGTGATAGCTCTTGGAGCCATTTCAAAGGATCCTTCAGTTCAGTCTCCAGCTGGGCTGCTTGATAGGCGTAGGTTGACTCTGCGTACCGATCGCATAGTACGATTTTTCCTTGACCTAGCCATTGTTTGATGTGGGTGCAGTGTTGGATGCGATCTGCAATAAAGGTAAATGAGGTGACAAAGGGATCAGATTGTTTTCTGATGCAGTCTTGGACGAACTTCCCAACCGGTGAATCGGTCGGTTCAAACGTCCAGATAACATCATGTCCTGCGGATCGTAATTTCTCAGAGACCATCTTTGAAATCGTGGATTTCCCTGACCCGTCTATACCTTCGAACGTCACAAAATGTTTCATGGTTTCTGTTTCTCCTGTTTCCATTTATAGCTATAGTAACTCAGCGGATGGCGAACCTTTTTACAGATCGCATCCATTTTATCGACCGGGCATATCCCATAGGTCCGCATCTTTTCGCACCCTGGGCATTTATATTCTGTTGACGAGGACGCACCGGTGATATGCTCCACTTGATATCTGGTTTTATCCTCCTGGTAATCAGGTGCAGTGCTGAAGAGCTTTAAGATATCATTGGTGTTCAACTTCAGTGAGCTCAGAAACGCAACCAGGGAGAATCTACCCATGTGCGGCACGTTTTCACCGGACTGGATTGCGGAGAGGATATCCTTCATACAGGGGGGGAGTTTTTCGATGCTGACTTTTCCTACGGGTGTTGCCTCGATCTTTTTTTTCTGTAGTGCCAGCATGTTCTGAAACCGTTGGATATCGGAGTGGAACGTCTCAGAGACGGTGGTGTCGCATTCTCTGGTGAGGAGTTCTTTGTTGATGCGTTCTCGCAATGATTCTAAAAGGATCCGTGCCAGGTCTTTATGGGAAATAGTGAGGTATCCGCCGCCAACTCCACGGTTTACCATTTTCCATTCCTTGTACCTTGTGGGTGCGTTGCGGAGGTAGTCTTTGAAAAAGATCTTGATAATGTTTTTTTCAGCATGATATTGAATCGTGACGTCGAGCTCTTGTGCAATGGCAAGAAGAAAAGAGGTGGGTTCGTTGAGAAGATGCCTATACATGTGGTACGCCTCGCCGAGTGCGTATCGTTTTTTAAAATAGGAGTCCCCGATGCAGACCGCAACCATTCGTGCTAAGGGGTATGATAAGATTTCCATGACACAATCTGATTCGTTTGCAAGAGTCCGCTGGCCGACATCGCTATTTTTTAAGGCATTGTCCAGTCGTTCGATGCTGATGATGCGCGCTCGTTCGTACGGGAGGTCATGAAGCAGCTCATTGACTGACGGGCCACTTTCTTTGATGTACTGTCGGGTATCGTTCAGGAACGGATATTTGGCTAATGTCGCTAACTCCCTCATGACAAACACCGATATTTCTTTTCATTAAAGAACCTTCCTCTTTGCAGGTATCTCTAAATTTTAAGTAGTAGAAGACCGATAGGGGCTCGACACATCCTGGGCTCGTAGCTTAGACCGGTGGAGCGACTGGCTCATAACCAGTTGGTCGGCGGTTCAAATCCGCCCGGGCCCATCTAAATTCCCCAGAGAAAATGCACAATATTGATGATTTTTCAACACAATTATGGTTTTTTCTCCTCGTACTGTAGAAATTCTGTCAATAGAGGCTCTGTTGAATATCGAATCGTTACATCAATATTTTGTTAGTAAGATATTTATTGGATACATATCTTTCAACGGATAAAGTATATATAGAGTCGTTCTATATAATAAAACAATTCAGTATCCTTAGGGGGATAATAGAAATGATTCAGAAAAAAAATCTTCGAAAAGTATCAGGCCTAACTGTTGTTCTCATGCTGGCAACAATCGTGATTGCGACATCATGCACAGCAGCTCAAAACGCTCAAACAACGTTAGAAATAACTGCCGCGAAAGGCGGGTTTAACAAAGTGTCAGCAACCGTGAAAAACATCGGGAATGTCACCGCTGAGAACATCACCATGACCATCTCTGTGAAAGGAGGTATTCTCAATAAGATAAATATCACAAAGATCTGTAGCGGATGCGGTAACTGTAGCAACTCTATTGCACCAGATGCGACAAAAACAGAAAACACGTTAGAAGCAGGGAAGATAGTTGGATTTGGACCGGTGACCGTTGTTGCTTCTGCAGAGGCATCCAATGCAGGATTGGTAAGTAAGACCTTTAGCGGTTTTGTGCTAGGGTTCCTCGTCATCATCACGAAGTAACGCGTTACAATCTAGCAAATACCGTAGCGTGATTATTTCTCATTTTTTTTCTTTTTTTTTTGTCATTGCTGTAGTTTTTAAGAAATATTGGTGAGCTGGCAATATACCAAATTATAATATAAGAGAATCGATTACAGGCACGGGGCATTTTTATGGTGGTAAATTACGACCGTTTATTCTCAGCACGATCAAAATCCCTGAAATCCTCGGAGATACGAGAGTTATTGAAACTCACACAGAGCCCGGGGTTCATCAGTCTTGCTGGTGGTTTACCGAATCCTAAGGCATTCCCGATCGATGTCATCCATGAATGCATCGAAAAAGTGTTTAAGACTAATATTCACAATGCTCTTCAATATGGTACAACTGAGGGACTGCCGCTGCTCAGAAACGTCCTTGCTCAGAGAATGAGGGAGAAAAAAGGTATTGATTGTGAAGTGCATGACCTTCTGATCACTAGTGGTGCTCAGCAAGCACTCTCCTTTATTGCGTTTAACTTACTAGACCCTGGTGACACCTATATCACCAGTGCACCGACCTATCTTGGGGCGCTGCAGGCGTTTCATGCGTATCAGGGGAACTGCGAATGCATCCCGATGAATGACGAAGGAATCGATATCGAATCATTGCGCAGAAACCTCAAACGTCTTCATCGGACTGGTATCACCCCGAAGTTTCTGTATGCAGTCGCGACGTTTCAGAATCCATCGGGAGAAAGTATCTCCCTAGAACATCGAAAGGAGCTTCTTGAGATCGCCTCAGAGTATGATTTTTTAATCATCGAGGATGATCCCTATGGTGAACTAGTGTTCGAAGGAGATCCGATTCCGCCTATTAAATCGCTGGACACCAAAGGGCGGGTTATCTACATCGGGACGTTTTCAAAGGTACTAGCCCCCGGATTTCGACTTGCCTGGGTAATCGCATCAGAGGAGATTATCAATAAATTCGCACTCACGAAACAATCAGGTGATCTCTGTTCGAATATGTTCGTTCAGTATGTCGCGTATGAATATGTGAAAGGTGGCTACCTGGACATACAGATAAAACATATTACTCAACTGTATCGGCATAAACGAGACGTGATGATTAAAGCCCTCGAGGAATATTTCCCGGAAGGTGCGAAATGGACAGTCCCTGGTGGCGGCATGTTCCTGTGGGTCACCTTGCCGAAAAATGTCAACACGCGCCTGATGTTCAAACGAGCGGTGGCAAAGAAGGTCGCGTATGTGGTCGGTGATGCCTTCTATCCGGACAGCAGCAATTATAATTCGATGCGGTTGAACTTTTCGTATGCTGATGATGATGTCATGCGGGAAGGAATTAAGCGTCTGGCTGAAGTTATCAAGGAAGAAATGGCAACCACGTATGATAAAGATGAGTACGTTGGTGGGGTATAGGCCTCTTCTTGCCCTTTTTCTTTTTGTATCAACTTCCTAATCATAGATAAGATGCTAGATTTTGTTTGGATTTCTCCCTCACTAACTTTAAATAACTAAACGTTATTCCGGAACTCTATATCTTAAGGGTGATTAACCTGGGCAATATACGACAGACACACATTAAAAGCGTCGCAATCGAACTCGTGAAGAAATATCCAGATAAGTTCACTGGTGATTTTCAGAGTAACAAAGAAAATGTGGACTTACTCATTATCGTCAGTAGTAATCTGTTGCGAAATAGGATTGCTGGCTATATCACTCGTTATGTGGTTTCTCGAAGTAAATCCAAACCAGGTCGACCCATTTCTGAGTAACATCCCAATATTTATTTTCTAAGGTGAATTAGTCTCCGCAGGTGAATCTATTAGTACAACACAGGAAGCTATCGAATCCCTCCGAAAGGGACATTTTATTCTCATCTATGATAACGAATCCAGGGAAAGCGAAACAGACCTCGTGATTGCCTCTCAGTTCGTGACCTCTGAATCGATCAAACGAATGCGTAAAGACGGCGGTGGGCTCATCTTTCTGATGATCTCAAACCCTATCGCGCAGAAACTGCAGCTCCCTTTCCTCTCTGATTTGTTTTCGGACGTCGGTGCTCAATACCCGGTCCTCAAAGCACTCGTCCCCAACGACATCCCGTATGACACGAAATCCTCTTTTTCTCTTTACATTAATCACCGCAAGACGTTTACCGGAATCACGGACAACGACCGCTGTCTGACCATGAAGAAATTCTCAGAACTCACCACCGCCATAAAAAACAAAGACGGCACAGAAGCAATTAAAGAGTTTGGGGAGGAATTCCGGTCCCCTGGACATATCCCGATATGTGTCGCTTCAGAAAAACTCCTGAACGAGCGAAAAGGTCATACGGAGCTTGTCGTATCATTACTTGAGATGGCAGGACTCACCCCAGTCGGAAGCGGCTGTGAAATCATGGGTGAGCACGGAAAAGCCTTACCTAAAGAAGACGCAAGGAAATACGCGGAAAAAAATAACCTAGTGTTTCTGGAAGGAAACGACATCATAAAAGCGTGGAAAAAATGGTCAAAGTAATGGCAAGCGGGACCTTTGATTTACTGCACATGGGACATATTTACTACCTCAAAGAGGCAAAAAAGCTTGGGGACATCCTCGCGGTTGTAGTCGCAACCGATGCGACCGTACGCAAACTCAAACATGATCCGATCACTCCCCAAGACATCCGAGTAAACCTCATAAAAGAGCTCAAAGCAGTCGATGAAGCCTACCTGGGACATGAGGATGACATGTATACGATCGTCGAAGAAATAAAACCGGACATCATCGCCCTTGGCTTTGATCAGATCCACGACGATGCTACAATAAAAAACGAGCTGAAAAAAAGAAAACTCAATGTCAAAGTCGTACGACTCCCGAAATACCAGGGGGAAAGCGACCTTGAAGGCACCCGTCGGATCATCCAAAAAGTCATTGCCGCCCATGAATTCCAGAAAAAGATGCAGCACATCGAAGGAGAGCCATGAAACGAATCGGCATCGCAGACACCACCTTTGCCCGCTTCGATATGGCAAGCGCAGCTACCAACGAACTCCAAAGCCTCTCCACTGGATTTAGGATCATCCACTACACAGTTCCAGGGATAAAGGACCTACCGGTCGCCTGTAAAAAACTCTTTGAGGAGCAGTCCTGCGACATCGTCATGGCACTCGGCATGCCTGGTCCCAAACCCATTGATAAACAATGCGCCCATGAGGCAAGCACGGGGATTATTTCGACACAACTACAGTGCAATAAACATATCATCGAAGTCTTTGTTCATATGGATGAAGCACAGACGAGCAAAGAGCTTGCGTTTCTTGCAAACCAGCGAACACGCGAGCATGCACGAAACGTCATCGATTTGCTCTTTCATCCTGAGAATCTTACAAAGCATGCTGGCCAAGGTCTTCGACAAGGATTTGAAGACGCAGGACCAGTGCAATAAAAAATGGAGGCGAAAAAAAAATGGCAAAAGAAACAATACGGATTGGAGCTGTGGTCTCTGATTTTAACTATGACATCACCATGATGATGTTTGAACGCGCAAAAGAACACGCGGAGTTCTTAGGGGCTGAAATAACAAAAGTCGTCAAAGTCCCCGGAGTCTTCGACATGGGTCTGGCCGTCAAGAAATTGCTCGCACGCAAGGATATCGACGGTGTCATCACGATCGGTGCGGTCATCGAAGGAGAAACAGAGCATGATGACTTAGTCATTTCACATGCTGCCAGAAAGATTGCTGACCTCGCTTTAGAGTTCAACAAACCGGTGGGTCTAGGTATTTCAGGGCCAGGGATGACCAGGCTGCAAGCTGAAGATCGCATCGAACGCGGAAAAGCAGCGGTTGAAGCAGTCGTCAAGCTGCATCAGCGATTGCAAAAAATCTAAAAAAGATAATACGCCCATCGTATTATTTCTTATTCTTCTAGGGGTACAGCAGTGATGGTGAGTCGCTCAAGCTCTGATATTTTTTCACTGGAGATACGAATAATCTCCGATTGTATTTTATTGAGCTCTGATACGGTCATATCCCCCGAGACCGAGATTTCAAGCTCACCCTGTATCACTGGTCCTGTCCTGCGCAGTCGAACGACCTGAGCAGCCTGCACTCCGGAAACGCGTTCTGCATAGGTTTTAATGAGCAGCCCGTACATGAGGCAGTCACCATCGCAAGCATCCACCAGCATATATCCTGCCTCTTTAATGGCAGCAAATCCGATCGTAACGATGATGCCGGCGATGATAAAGCCGATGATCGAATCTGCAGCAACAAATCCGAACGATGAAAGCAGTAAGGCAACAACCGTGAGAAACGATGTTGTCCCATCTTTTATGGTGTTAAAGGCATCAAGTTTCACCGAGCTCATAGACATATTTCTGCCTTTCACGATTTTATACACACCAAGGCCTACTGCGACCATTGCCGCAATAAATGCAACGATTGCGCCGATGAGCGGAAGGTGGACGGTTTGGGGATTTATCAGCTGATTATATGACCGGAAAATGATGTAACCCGCTAACACAAACATGACGATGGTTGCAGCAATAGAGGCGAGGTTCTCAAGCTTGTAGTACCCGAAATGGAACCGTTGATCCGCTGGTTTTTTAAAGAATCGAAGCCCAGCCCAGACAATCCCTGAGACAAACCCATCCCCGATGCAATCAATGCCGTTGGCGATTAGCGCGACACTCTGAGAGATGGTGTTTCCAAGAATGATCTGGAGTGCTCCCAGGCCAACCAGTGATACCGTGGTCACTGCAGCGATTGTTTCGGTGCGATTGAGAACAGATTCTTGGTCAATAACCATTATACCATACAAAGAACAACTCATTATTAAGAATTATTATTTTAAACGTTTGCAGATAAAAAACGATTGATAAGAAAGCAGAACCCGTCGTTTATTCTTTTCTAAAAAGCATGATTGTTCAATAAAAAAAATTTTTCACATGCTTCGGAGATTCTTAAAAAATAACAGGATGAAAAAGTATTTAAGTGGCGGTTTTCATGGCAGACCGCAACATAAAAAAATGGTGATAAAAGAAGTATAAAATGAGGAATAGTGATGGTAAAAATTAACATTTCAATAGAAGGAGAAAATATTTCAGAGATCATCGATGAGCTACTTCATGTCAGCATTGATTTGCTCAAAACAAACAGAAAAGAACTCCGCGAGATCTTAAAGATCCTCGCTGATGAATCCTTAGAGGTCCTCAACGAGAAAAAGACACTAGAGAAAGGAGCTGAGCTGTACCGGAAAATTAACTCCGAGATCAACTGGACCTATAAACGAGACAAGGTCTAAAAGATATTTGAGCATCTAATCAAATTCAGTCAAGGCTCGCGAGCTTTTTGTCAAAAGCTCCAGTCCATCTTTTTTTATGAGGACGTCATCTTCTATTCTAACCCCACCAAATCCTGGGATGTAGATGCCGGGTTCAACGGTCAGTATCATGTTTTCTTTAAGCACCATGGTGCTATCTGGTGAAAATCCAACTCCGTCGTGCACAGCTAGACCAAGGGAGTGTCCAGTGGAATGGATGAATCTTCCCTTGAATTTTGTCGCATCAATAAAAGAGCTGACCGCATTATGAACATCGCCTGCTATAACCCCAGGTTTTATTGCATCAAAAGCGATCTGTTGTGCCTGGAGCACTGTTTCGTACATCTCTTTCTGCTGCGTATTTGCCCGTCCAAAGACAGCCGTACGGGTGATGTCAGAGTTATATTTTTTGAAGCATGCACCAAAATCACATAACACAAGGTTCCCCTTCTCAAGTTTCACATCGCCATGACCATAGTGTGGTTCTGCGGTGTTCTTACCAAATGAGGAGATAGTATCAAACGCGGGTTTTTCTGCGCCAAGACTTTGGAGCGAATAGTTGATTTCTGCAGCAAGTTCGTTTTCACTCATTCCTAAGCTGATCAGATCAGGGAGTGCTGCCATGGTATCATCAGCAATCTTGCATGCTTGCTTGAGATGATGAATTTCTTGTTCGTCTTTAATGAGCCGTGTTTTGAAAAATGCTTCTGATACATCGACGAAGGTGGTCTGAGGAAACGTCTCAGTAAGTCTGGTGAGTTCGCGATACGATAGACCGCTTGCGTTCACCCCAATGGTCTGATAGGATGGCATAAGATGTTTCAGTGCTGTTACATATTCATCCTTTGATTTATAGATAATAAGATGTGCCGTGGATTTTCGTGCACCTTCTGCCTCCAGCTCAGAAACCAAGATATCAAGCGCACCATCAGAACGGAGCACCGCGCAGGAACCTTCGAACAATCCTTGTTCAAGGCCGGTTACGTAAAAGAAGTTATCATCGACGAATGGTGCTGAAGCATTTTTGAGCAGAATGCAATCAACAATCTTTTCGCTGTTGTTAAAAATATTTTTCACTCTGTGCATCACTTACGAATCACCTGAGTTCCTTGTATACTCTGCTTGAGCAGATATGCTTAGAAGAAGCAGGGGGAATGATTCCCGAGATGGTTACTTTTCTATTGAAGTAATGAGGCTGTGCAGCTGGTCCAAATCAGTTCTGATGTTCTCTACTTCTCGCATCTTGTCCTTTTCGAAGCTTTTCAGGATTGCGGGGAGGTCTGCAGTGAGCTTGTAGAGATGAACGGGTCTTCCTTTCCCTTTCTTTTTTTCATCGCGTTTCTTTGCCCAACCCCTTCGTCGGAGTTCTTGCATCGCAACGCTTACTTCGGGTTGTCGAAGATCTGCTCCTTGTTCAACGTCTGCAGAGCGACATTCATCCACCTGAGATATGTAGAGTAACGTCTTTGCGAGATTCTTGGGCATCCCAAGCTCTGAGAACAACTGGACTGCTTTATTTTCATTATCATCCAATACGAATGACTTTTTCCGTTTCATACATTCTCCTCGCGGAATAAATCAATTCTGAAGTATATATATTTTTCCAATTTTTTCACTTAAATTTTTATATCTCATTGTATTATTTAAATCTTTTTATTTTTAGATTGCTTTCATCCATCATGATTTTCGCAAGATCATCAGGATAGTCGCCTGCGTAGGTGATTTCGGTGACACCCGCATTAATTAACATTTTTACACACACGACGCAGGGGGTGTTTGTGCAGTACAGGACTGATCCTTTAATCGAAACGCCAAACACTGCAGCCTGAATGATCGCGTTCTGTTCCGCATGCAGCCCTCGACATAGCTCATGTCGTTCCCCTGAAGGAATATTCAAATTCTCGCGCAGACACCCGGTTTCAGAACAATGTTTCAAGCCTTTGGGCGCCCCATTATACCCCGTGCTCAAGATATGTTTATCCTTTACCAGGATTGCACCGACTTTGCGTCGTAAACACGTGCTACGCTTCGCAACCACATGAGCCATTTCCATGAAGTATTCATCGTACGTTGGTCTTGCTTCCATGAGAATCCAAAAGGAAGAATGACCGTTGAGCTTAATATAATTATGATTTACTACGGTCCCGGCTTTGTAAAACTATAACACTATCTCATTTTCTGGTTATATACGGGGGTCATTGCTAGCTCGTTTATGAAAATTATTTTTAAATAACATTTAAATAAATTCACAGGATTACGAATCACATCTAGCTCTTTAGGGACACCAAAAGGAAACTATGCGAAATTATATACGGACCAAAGGATTGATTTTGATTGTAATACTGTTGTTCACCGGTATAAATACCGTACCAAACGTTAGAGGTAATAACGCAGAAACGCATCGTATATCATCGGTTACAGTAGATGATGAAAAAAGTTTAACAGAGGATATATCAGTTCCTGATTGTGTCGAAGTAGGAGATTTGCTTTTCATTGATTGGAAGTTTGATGTAGGAGAGGATGAATCTAACAAATGGATGTTCTTTGGACCTTATAATGACCATTGTGCCATCTATATAGGAAATAATACATTTGTTGAAGCAGCAGCCCAGGGAGTTCGTGCGAATGATTATTCTTATTTTTATTACTGGACAAAAAACATGGTTTTTTTAAGAGTGAAAACTGCAAATGAATCACAGAAACTCGCAGCTGCAGCATGGGCGATAAGTAAAATCGGGTTACCGTATCAGGTTTGTTTTAAATTTCCATGGTTTAGCTTAAAGATAGCAAACTCGAGTCTTCGGTTCCCTACAGCACATGAATTTTACTGCTCTGAACTCCTCTGGGCAGCATACTATAATCAAGGAATAGATATTGACCAAAATGGATGGACAATTCCTTGGTGGGCGACAGGCAATGATATTCTCTCTGATGATAATGTCGAAGTTATTTACAAGGAAGTGAATAATAGCACAGGGATCATCAAACCAAACAAAGGTTTCTACATTGCGAATAAAAAAATTATATCAACATTCAGTAAAACCATTATCTTTGGTGATATCGACGTGGAGGCTGTTACGTATAATAATCGAGTGACTCGTATGGATTTTTACATTGATGATATCTATCAAGCAAGTGATAACACAGCACCGTATATATGGAATTGGAATGAGAAAGTTTCAGGTAAAAAAGTGATAAAAGCAGTCGCTTGTGACGATGATGGGAATCAGTATTATACAGCTATTACCGTCTGTAAGTATTTATAAAAAATTATTAGAAAAATTCGCTATGAAAAGAGAACGGATGAAATTGTAGACCATTGAGTCGCCATCAATTAGCAAAAACATGAGTTACAGCGGAGAATATATTTTTAAAGAAATAAACGAGGTTCTCATTCAACGGTCCTTATGATTTTATACTGCTCTGCGAATCTCTTCGTCGTACAAAGAATAAATTTTCTCCTAGCAGTGCCCGCAACGCAGTCGTAAGAACGGAGAACCCCAATATTATCGCCCAGATCACCGGATCAAAAACGGGTGCGGTGGTAAATAGCGTATTTAACCCAGGCAGATAGATGATCGCAAGGATCATCAGAAACGTAAAAACAAAGAAAGATTTCAACATAATGTTCTTTCGTTTGAATTTCTCCAAAAGCTTACCTTCGCGCAGGATAAAGACATAGATCTGTGGAGAGAGCAGCGTTATGGCAAACGACACCGTCCCTGCTAAAAGCTTTGCTTGCTCGATGGTCGAGCCTTGTCCTAGTAAATAATGATACGTCAGGATATAACCTGCTGCAATAGAAAGCCCAAACACAATCCCATCGACGATCATCATCACCCGCTGTTTCCTTGAAATAATAGGCTCTGACAGCCTCGATGGATTTCGTTTCATGATGTCTTTATCAGCAGAATCGGTGCTCACTCCGACACCAGGGAACGTCTCCATGACGACATTCGACCACAACAGCTGAAGCGGCATCAGCGGAACAGGATAACCCAAGAGCGGTGTGATGAGAACACCAACGACCTTCCCGATGTTGTTCGTGATGAGGTATCGAATCAGTTTTTTGAGGTTCTGATACACGCGGCGTCCTTCTTCAACAGCTTTTACGATGACAGAAAAATTATCATCGGTAAGGATAATATTTGCTGCTTCCTGAGACACCTGTGTCCCTGCACGGCCCATCGCAATCCCGACATCCGCTTTTTTTAGTGCTGGTGCATCATTGACGCCGTCCCCGGTCATGGCAACGATATGGTCCTTTTGTCGTAATTTCTCAACGATCTTTAGTTTATCGAGAGGAGCGACACGAGAATAGACCCGCAGATGCTCGACATGTCGTCCGAACTCTTCATCGCTCATCTGCTCCAGGTCCTTTCCTTCGATGGCTTGATTGAAGTCAGATGCGATCCCAACGCTCTCTGCGATAGAAAACCCGGTCTTTATGCTATCACCGGTGATCATCACCACATTGATGTTCGCATCTTTAGTCTCCTGAATCATCTGTTTGACTTCGTCCTTTGGAGGATCATAAATAGCTGCGACCGCAAGGAAGGTAAAACCATTTAGATCGTCTACATTGATTTTCTGTACAGCACCGACGTTTGATTTTTTTACAAAGCCGATAAGCCGGAATCCTTTTTCGGATCTGTTTGACAGCTCTTTGCTGATATGGTGTCGATGATGCTCATCAAGCGGCTGGGTTTTTCCATCAAGATAATAAGAGTCGCAGAAGGCGAGTATCTTTTCCGGTGCACCTTTGATAGAGATGTCTTGCAACCCTGAGCTATCCTGAGTAAGAATCGCAGAAAACATCAACTCAGAGGAAAACGGGATACTGTCGACGATCTTGAACGAATCAAAATGATTCGGTCTGAACCCATTTAAGATGGATGCTTTGATTAATGCAATCTCAGTAGGATCTCCTAGCTCCTTGACGACGTTGCCGTCTTGTTCGACAACCTGCGCGGTAGAGCATTTCACTGATGTTAAAAAGATATCATGTAAGAGAGGTGATTTTCCTTCCGCACTCATCTTAAATATATCGGACATCACATGAAATTTCGTGCCAATGAAAAACTCTTTTACCGTCATATCATGCTTGGTGATAGTGCCTGTTTTATCCGTACAGATATAATCGACGTTTCCAAGGGTTTCGACTGAAGACAGTTGTTTGACGATCACTGAGTTTTTCGCAAGTCGCTCCATGGCAAGCGACAACGCAATAGTCATCGATGCAGGCAACCCCTCAGGAAACACGGCAACCATAATGCTGATGGCAAGAAGCACTGAGAACCCCAGATCATTTGGATTTCTGATGTATCCCATCACTAAAACAAGAACAAGAGAAACAATAGCCAATGCTACTAACGCTTTTACTTCGCGGTCCATCTTTTTCTGCAGCGGAGTGCGTTCTTCCTTTGCTTCCTGGATATTGACCGCGATTTTCCCAATCTCCGTGACATTTCCAGTTTTAACAACCAGTGCTTTCCCCAATCCGTTGAGTATTTTACTGCCGGCAAAAACGATGTTTTTCATCTCATACAGTTCAAGATCGGCTTCATGGATTTGATGCGTGTTTTTGTGGATAGGTTCACTTTCCCCGGTGAGATGTGCTTCATCGACCAACATGTTTGTTGCTTCAATTAATCGTGCATCAGCAGGGATGATATCACCTGATTCAAAGACGACGATGTCTCCAGGAACTAAAAATTTCGAGGCGATGACATCGACGTTTCCATTGCGCATGACTTTGCATTGTGGAGAAAGAATCTTTTTGAGTTCTTCAGCTGCTTTTTCTGCTTTACCTTCCTGGATCAGACTGATGATGGTGTTGATGATGACAACGCCCACAATCGCTAGTGCCTCAAGAGGGTCTTTGATGATGAAGAATGAAAGCATGGACGCGATGATCAGAATGAGAGCCATAGGCTCTATGAGTGCTTCAATGATCTTTCGAAGAATGGTTTTCTTTTTTTTCTTAGCAAATTCGTTTGTACCGTAGATGCGCAAGCGTTCCTCAGCCTGCGTTTCTGAAAGACCATGAGGAGATGTCTGAAATGTAGTCAAAAGTTCATCTATAGTTTGGAAAGAGAAATTCCCGGAGATATCGATTTTTTTAGGCTCCATGGCATCTTCCTTTGGCTGTTCACCTGAAATCATGTCATCTTATATTTAGTTTTCATTTCTCAGAAAAAAATCGTAACTTATCTGAGAAAAACCATACATTATTAAAGAGTTGAAAGATAAAGATTTTCGAAAAAATATAACTGTTGGGGAGTCTATGAAAAAAATCGGTATCCTCACCGGTGGCGGTGATTGTCCAGGCCTTAATGCGGTCATTCGCGCAGTGGTAAGAAAATCCTCGAAAAATAACTGGGAGGTTATCGGCATTCTGGATGGATGGAAAGGCATAATCGAAGGAAATACCATGCCTCTGACCGATCAGCATGTCTCAGGGATTTTACCAAAAGGCGGAACAATCCTTGGCACGTCTCGGACCAACCCGTTTAAAGAGGAAAAAAACGTCGATAAACTGTTAGCAAACATGAAGAAACTAAAGCTTGATGCACTGATTGCCATCGGCGGGGAAGATACGCTGGGAGTTGCCTTAAAATTACATAAGATGGGGGTCCCTGTGGTTGGTGTCCCCAAGACCATCGATAACGATATTTCAGGGACGGATTACACATTTGGTTTTGACACCGCGGTGTCTATCGTGACTGAGGCTATTGACCGGCTTCATACGACTGCAGAATCTCATCATCGGATCATGGTTCTTGAGGTGATGGGCCGCCATGCCGGATGGATTGCGACCGTCTCAGGGATCGCTGGTGGAGCAGATGAGATACTGATCCCTGAAATCCCGTTCGACATCGAGGCGGTCTGTAAAAATCTGAAAGCACGCCATGACAGTGGAAAAAAGTTCAGCATCGTGGTGGCATCTGAAGGAGCAAAACCAAGTGACAAGGATCACTTTGAGACCTTATCTGAAGAAAAAGATGAGTTTGGTCATGTCCGTCTTGGTGGTATCGGACAGCGTCTTGCCAAAGAAATCGAGAAGCGATTAGATGTTGAGACGCGGTTCACGGTCCTTGGGCATGTGCAGCGTGGCGGATCTCCAACCGCGTATGACCGAGTGCTAGCGACTCGATATGGTGTCGCCGCGGTTGAACTAGTCAAAAGCGGGCATTTCGGGAAGATGGTCGCGTTGCGTGGATATAAGATCGTCCCTGTTGATCTCAATGAATCGGTCACAAAACTCAGGACCGTCGACATGGACATCTACAATATTGCGACGACCTTTTTTGCCAAGCCACATAA
>DQIQ01000109.1 GCA_003942085.1 Thermoplasmata archaeon
AGATTTTTTGCATTAAGATCCAGCAGAATTTTTGAGTGTGATACATCGAAAGATATATAAAATGTGGTAATATTCTGGGAGCGATCCATGACAATACAACTGTATTTTCCATGTGCCAATTTAAAACTGACAGTTCCCTCATCTGTGGTTATATCATTCCCATAAATTCTGCCCTCGCTTCGGATTGTTACACTGAGACCATTTTGAGGAATGGAGTCCCTCTTGAGGGTCAGCGTTAGTACTCCCATCCCCTCACTTTTTTTACCGATCTCTGGTATCAATGACGGAAGGCTCTTTTTCAAGTGTGTCTTTTCAAAAATACGTGACCCCATAACAACGGCGTCCACAATATCCGGTTTCACATCATAGAACTCGAATTGTTCGTTCCCTGATATCATCATCACCGCTTTATCGCTGTACAAGGATCCCTTATCATCAATGTAGATAGCACCTTCGGCCTCACCATCGATAAATGCCAGATAATTTTCCCGTTCGTTCACTTTTGCCACGGCAATCCCGTTGGATCTATGCGATGAGGTCACGTCGAACAGTTCATGAAGCGTAAATATCCCGACATACTTTGAACCCCGTACGATATTATCCAGCAGATCATGTATCACACTGGGTATGCTCTTTTTTAAGTGGGTCTTTTCAAAAATCCGGCACCGCATGACAATAGTCTCTACAATATCCGGTGTTATTTCATAGAACTCGAATTGTTCGGTGCCGGAGATCATCTTCGCTGCCTTATCACTGTATTCTGTTCCCTTGTCATCGATATAGATAGCACCTTCGGCCTCACCGGCAAGAAAGGCAAGATAATATTCCTTTCCGTTCTCTTTTGCTACCGCAATCCCGTTGAAGCTCCGGGATGAGGCAAACTGGAAGAGTTCATGAAGGGTAAAAGTCCCCAGATGCTTTGAGCCCTTGTGGATATTTTTTATCAGGTCCTGTATTTTCATCAAAACTCATCTCATTGGGAGTACTATCTGCCAAGAAAATTACACGAACTTTTTCCCTAGATATATGGTTGAGTTATTTGCAACATGTGTATTTTACATTTGCGGAATAATGTTTTCTTTTTCGTACACTATCGCCATGCATAAGTGTTCATAAAAAAAATGGTATTTTGGATTTATGGAAATACTCTATCCAATGGTTATTTCAGCGGTGGCGGTACTTGCCACCCTGATCTATGCATCATATCTCGATTTAAAGGAGCGTCGGGTTCCGTTTGTTTACTGGTTACCGATGCTCGGCGTGGGCATTATCTGTACCGGATACCTCCTGTGGCAGGCGACGGCAAACCTCAGCCTGATTTTCGGTTATCTCTCCCTCGTAACAAGTTTTCTCTTTGTGGACTACCTTGATAACCGGGGCAGGACGGATTCCCCTGGTCTCACATTTTATTACAAAAAGAGTTCAATTTTTTTTTATCTTACCCTTGTCTTGATCCTTCCGATTCTGTCATGGTTTGTCCTTGCACCATCAGTTAACATCCAGCTGGTCCCGTGGTATGCGATGTTTGCCGGTATTTTTTCCTATATTTCTTATGGGGAACACAAGGATATATTTGATGAAAATACCCGCAAAAAAAACCGGAAAAAGGGTCCGAATATCTCTGAGTATTTCAACCGCTGGTATTTTGTTCTGATTGTGATGATTTTTGCGATTACCACAATGATAATGCTCATCAGTCCAAATGGCTGGGGAACTCAATCTTTTGTAATTCTGCTTATGGCAGTCTTTTCCGGGGTATTCTACATTTTTGCACGAATGCACCTGTTTGGAGGTGCAGACGCATGGGCGCTGATATTCATCTCGTTTTGCCTGCCAACGTTCCCGTTCACACCACTCCTCGGCAATCCACCGCTTGGATTTTTGTCCTTCTCGGTTCTTATCAATGCCCTGCTCCTGAACCTGGCGGCTCCGATCGGGATCTTCATTACTAATATTATCCGAAAAAACCGGGCCCCGCTGATGTACATGTTCTTTGGTTTCCCGGTAAATGGTGAACAGATACAGAATGAATGGGGTTTTGTCATGGAGGACTTTGAAGAGAGAAAAGGAATTGTCAGCAGGAAATTCGTCGGCTTTTGGGATTCCATTAAGCGCATGTATAGCGGGGAAGGCAGGATATATACAAAGGACCTTCGGGAGCATCCCGAAGATTTCCAAAAAGAACTGTCACTCTACAGAAAAGCAGGCACCGTATGGATTTCATATGCGGTTCCATTCATCATTCCTATTACAGCCGGTTTGATTATTGCAATCATCTTTGGTGATCTTCTCTTCGCATTCATGGAAAGAATCGCAGGAGCGATGTAACATGTTTAAACTAAAGTTTGTGGACGGACTGATTCCGGTCATAGTACAGGATGCAAAAAACCGTGAAGTGCTGATGATGGCATATGCAAATGATGAAGCTATCCGTCTCACCCAAGAGACTGGATATGCCCATTACTACAGCAGGAGCAGGAAGAAACTCTGGAAAAAAGGTGAAGAGAGCGGACACTTCCAGAAGGTAGTAACAATTTTTACCGATTGTGATGAGGATTGCCTAATTTATTTTGTGGAGCAACAGGGTGCTGCTTGCCATACGGGATATGTCTCCTGCTTCTACAGGACACTTGACGGCACGGTAGTTGGAACAAAAGCGTTTGACCCGGAAAAAGTGTACGCAAAAAAAGGACACTGATTCTTTTTGTAAGAGATTTTCATACCCACTTCAGGGGGAGAATCTCCAAGTTTCTGGTTTTT
>DQIQ01000110.1 GCA_003942085.1 Thermoplasmata archaeon
AATCGTAAAAGAGCATGTGCTGAATGAAAAGTACGATGTTCGTTGTGAAGGTTCATGACCCTTTTTTCCAGTGAAATGATCACGATTTGTGTTAACCTTGCCCGGATAAAAAAAGAAAATGCATAAAAGTTTTATTTTAAAAAAATATCAGACTCTTTTGACCAGCCGGTGCGTTATTGCAACGAGCGGGTGGCGGGCGTAATCGAGCACCTGCACGTCATCCAGTGATTTTAAGTTCATTGCATGTGCAGTCCGCTCCATGCCCAGTTCAATATCTTCTTTGATTTCGATAATGTATGCATCAAGGGCAGTGATCCCAAGATGTTTGGCCGCGATTGCACGGTGATGCCCGTCAACAAGGATGATCTTACCCGGACGTCGTACGACAATGATCGGTTCAGCCAGTCCTTTTTTAATCTCGTATATCCTGCCTTCGAGTTCGTCCTCGTAGATCTTTGACTGGGTAGGAAGCAGGTCCCTGACTGGAACCGTCCCGCGTTCCAGTGTGGGATCAACCCCGTAGAGCTTTTTTAACGTCGTAATAAAATTGAAGACTTTCTCGGGTGAAACATGCTCAATCTGTGAGCGAATCACATCGGAATTGGAGATGATACCCAACAGGTGATTTTTCTCATCAACGACAGGAAGTTTCTGGATCCCACTCCGGAAGATCACCCGTGCAGCATCGTTGATATCCATCTCTGGATCTGCGACAATCAGATTTTTGGATACCACGTCGTTGATAGGAGTTGTCATCTGGACAAAGAGAAGATCCCTGGCTGAGATATACCCCACCACCTTGTCACCGTCAATAACCGGGAATCCATCGTGATGGGTCTTTTGTATTTTCTCAATAACATCTTTTACCGTTCCGTGGATATCAATGCTGATGACATCATAGGTCATATAGTCCTTGACCTTTTTCTTATCCATCACCACAGCTTTTAGTGAAAAGAGTACTAAAAGTAATCGGAAAAAATGAAGGGAAGAAAAATGCGGACTATGTTGGTTTTTATAAGGATTTTGGAGAATATTTTGTCGTAGTGAATCTCGCTTGCATATACTGTTTTTTACGAAGGTTTCACATCCTTATGGTAAATCTACAGTAATTACGACCAGCCGTTACAAGGATCCGAATCACTGCCATCATAAGGCAATGATTATTGTATATAATTTGCCGAAAAGAAGCGGACAAGTTTATGACAATTGGACAATGATGTAGTAAGGAGGAATAAAAAAGCATGGGTGTAAAGAAAAAGAACGAGGGATGGGTAAAACTGGTCAGCAAAATTTTTATCGTCGCGGCCTGTTTACTTTTTGTCGGCCTCATGATACTTTCCGGTATGGGGAACCAATGGATTACCATGTTCAATTCGGTTAAATCCGGCGATACGGTTGTCCTTGATTTTACGGTCTATGATGCTACAGGAAAACCCCTTATAACCTCGGAACAAACGGTCTTCAACCAGGCAGTGGCTCAAGGGAAGGATATTTTTGCAACAAAACAGCTGACTGTTACCTCCAATAAGACATTAGCCAAGTCCATTTTTGGAGTGCCGGGATCTGCTTCAACCGGGACAGGTGTCCAGCAGCTTGCAATATTTTCTTCTGAGTATAATGCGATAAGTTCCGGGATTGTCGGCATGAAAGTCAATGAGCAGAAACGCATTGCGATTCCCTCAGACAACATGCTGATGAATGATTTTTCTGTCGAACAACTGGCTCTCAGTAAGATTAACTTAACCGATATCAGTGTCGGTGATAATTTCTTTATGGGGGTTTCAGATAATACAGAAAAGGTCACGAACACAACTAGTGCACCTACCTTCCTGCGAATAGGGGATGTTGTATCAAAGTCTCCTGACGGTGTTGTTGTTGACCTTAATTATCCAACGATTGAAGTCCGGGTTGTTTCAATCAACAAACAATAACAATCTTTAACAAATAATTTTTGATACAGTCTTGTAGTAACGCCAAAGAAATCCTCATAGCAAAGTCAGTGATCTTTTTTTTACCTGTTGCCAGGGAGAAATTCCGGGAAAGATTCCCTGACAGAATATTTTGAAGAAGTTGTTAAAAAAAATGAGAGAATCAAAAAAAATAATGAATAACTAAAAAACTATAACCTGGTCCCGTAGATCCGCTTGATCCGGTGTGCAACGGTTTTCCACCCTTCTTTTCTCATCAAAGGTCCGTCACGCAGTTTGAGGTGAGAGACTTTAAATCTTTTACCGGAAGCGACGTACATCTCACCCACGACAAACGGCTGTTCACCATCGCATTCCATGTAGACCGGTGCTGTTTTTCTGCCATCATGAATAGAGATCTTCACAACTACCTGTTCAATCGTCCGGGTCCACAATGTTGTGATATCGGGTGCTTTTGCCCGGTTTACCCGTTTTTCGCCGCATTCAATGGAGCTTACCTCAACGCCAAACGCTTCTTCCCCGCACTCTGCAACCATGTGGTCGCCGACACTGCATTCATCATCCTCTGCAAATTCAATCCCGCAGACCATTGACATCCCTTCTTTTGAGACAATTGTTTTGATCAGGATTGACTGGGGCTCCTTGTCCTTTTTTATGCGCTGGTGGTGACCGCAGGTGGTGCAACGGACGAGGAGGTCACGGGATTCGGTGATCACATCGTGTTCGGTCTCCTCGTTGCACTCAGGGCAGTTAACGGTTATAAACATTGAATATGAATGGCAACCCTCACATGATAAACATGGAG
>DQIQ01000004.1 GCA_003942085.1 Thermoplasmata archaeon
AGGTAGGAACACCTTTTTGCATCACGGTTGATCATGATTCACTGGTCGACAATAAGGTCACGGTACGGAATCGTGATACCACCAAGCAAGAAAGAGAAAAAATAGAGGATATCGTCTCATATATCAAGCGGAACATATCCTGCTAATTTTTTTTAAAACATCTTTAGTGTTTCATCGACAATTTCCAATGCCTCATCGATTTCTTCAGCAGAGATTGTCAATGGCGGACGGAATCGTATGGTGTGCGATCCGCACGTAAGAACCAGAAGAGAGCGTGCATACAGTTTGCTTTTCAGGCTGTCTCTTTCTTCTGGTGTTCGCAGATCAAAGGCGCACATGAGCCCTCGTCCACGCGCATTAGAAATCTTATGCGGATATTTCTTTTCGATTTCTTCCAGTCCCTGCTGTAATCGTTTCCCTTGTGTTTCCGCATTTTTTATTAGATTTTCTTTTTCGATCACTTCCAGATATTTCTGACAGCGGACCATGTCGACGAGGTTTCCGCCCCACGTCGAATTCAGGCGGCTTTCCACTGCAAAAACGTTGTCCTTGACTTCATCGACACGGTCGCTTACCATGATTCCGCAGACCTGTGTTTTTTTGCCGAATGCAAGGATATCTGGTTCGAAATCGAAATGTTGATACGCCCACATCTTCCCGGTCAAGCCAACACCGCTTTGCACTTCATCGACGATGAACATAATCTCGTGTTTATCACAGAGTCGTCGGAGATCAGAGAAGAACTCCTTGCGGAAATGGTTGTCTCCTCCTTCACCCTGGATTGGCTCAATGATAAGGGCAGCGATGTCACCCGGATTCTGCGCCACTGCTTTTTCTATCTCAGTGACCGCTTGTGCTTCAAGTGCCTGGACGTTTTTTAAATTTTGATTGTTTAATGGAAATTCTATCTTTGGGTTCACGATGCGCGGCCAGTCAAACTTCGTGAAATATTTTGTTTTGTTCACATTAAAGGTGTTGGTCATGGAAAGGGTATAGCCTGTTCTCCCATGAAATGCATCTTTGAAATGAATGACTTTTCTGCCGATTTCTCCTTTCCCCAATTCGATGTTCTTTCGTATCTTCCAGTCAAAAGCGGTTTTCACACCGTTTTCTATCGCAAGAGCCCCACCACTGATAAAAAACAGATGATGGAAGTGCTCTGGGACTGCACATTTTGCAAACGCTTCGACAAATTCAGCCATCTCAACAGTATAGATATCAGAGTTCGTCGGGTTGTTTATTGCAACTTCCCCCATTTTTTTGACAAAGTCCGGGTCAGTCAAAGCGGGATGGTTGCATCCTAATGGAGCAGTAGCAAAAAACGAGAAACCATCAAGGAAATATTTCCCTGTTCGAGAATCATAGATCCGGCATCCCTTGCTTTTCTTGAGATCCAAGACGAGGTCGAACCCGTCCGCAAGCATATATCGTCCAAGTGTCTTGTGGACATCTGTTGGTTTCATCTTCATACGAGCAATTCTCCTGTAAAATAGGACTGTTCTTGCGTTGAGCGGTATACTTCCTTGTTATAAAATAATATCGGTGGTTTGTATCGCCAGGAAAACGCTATGATCACTTTTTTAATCGCTCTGTTTTCTCATCGAATTTTATGCCCATTTCTTCCAGTTCATCTAGAATAGGGTTGTAGATTTCTGGGATAACCGGGATATGAACGCCGGTCATGGTAATTTCTTTGTTCAGAACCATCTTGACTGCGATAGCAGCGGGAAGTGCAACAGTACGCGCAACAGAGGTATCTCCATCGGGGATGCCGTAGTCAACCAAGGTTGAGGTCACATACTCCTTTTTGGAAGGATACTCTGCGATGAACTCATGATGCATGACGACCATGTCTCGCTCGTGCTGGCCCATGGACATCTTTTGTAAGGTCAGTACATTGAGGTAATCTAAGGGGTTGTTTTTGTCTTTCGGGAGGGGTTCGTTTCCAAACAATCCGAGCCACTCAAGTCGTTTGATGACTGCAGCATATGGTTTAAGGCCGAGATATAATGCGGTTGTTAAGGGGAGATTGTCCTTTGGTTTCGCACCAATTAAATGTCGGGTGAGATCCCCGTATGTTTTCCCGGAGAATCCCTTCGGAAGTTCCTCAGAAAGCCATCCTAGTGCAACGATATTTCGAAGAGTTTCGCACCAGCCGGTCATCCGGAACGTCCCGCGATACACGGTGGTTGCATCTTTTAACCCATAGATGTCTTTGTACGGCACTGAATTTCGGTTTGGATAGTTCTCAAAAGCTCCAACGCCTTTTACATTTTGGATGATATAGTTTTCAAAGAGCTGTTCACCGGGAATGGAGATTTCTTTGCCTGTCTCCAGCCATTTGGCAGCGTTACGGGACGCAAGCAGCACTCCTCGTGGTGACCATGAGAACTTATACCCGAACGGATTGTTGTTAGCCTCATGGGACGGAAGAGCACCGGTGGTCGATCGGAAACTGACGACCTTTCCACCGCTGTTTTCGATAGCATGGATGATCCGCATCGCTGACATATGGTCGATACCCGGGTCAAGACCGCATTCATTAAGGATGAGAATCCCTGCGGTTTTTGCTTTCTGGTAAAGTGCTTTCATCGCGTCGCTGACGTAGGAGGTGGTGATCATCTGTTTCTTATGTTTTATACACATCTCTGCGACCTTTACATGGTAGGTATAAGGCAGGAGACTGACCACGACATCAGCTTGGGAAACGAAATCCTCAACTTTTTTATCGTCATTGACATCTAACGCATGTGCTTCTCCCCGAGGATGACCATGGATCATTTCTTCTGCTTTGGAAACGGTCCTGCTTGCCATGATCACATGAAAATCAGGTTGATCTAAAAGATATTGAATCATCGGTCGAGAGACCATGCCTGCGCCAAGGACAAGTATTTTTTTCATAACATTGCCTCCAAATATGTAAAATTGTTAAGTGGCGAAACAAATGACCTTATAAATATTTGTTGATGTAACGATAGGAAGGAGTAAGCCTCCCCTGATACAGTACCACCGCGTTCTTTATCTCAACGGGCAAGGCTACCGCCTCAAAATCAGCGGCCGTGAAATCAGCGTTCATAATCTCAGGGACGAACCGTAAAAGGGTTTCGCTGAACGACTGGGACGACTCCCGGGGCAGTTCACAGGGGAGGTTATCAACAACCATGACCACCACACCGTCGCCTTCGTACCCATCCTTTATCGAATCTGTGCGAGGATCGTAAACAAAAACAGGATTATCGGGGGTGGTCGTCTTTTCTGTAAACTCGATGGCACCGTTGACATCCGAGCTGATATCCCCGATCACCTTCAGACGTGGTTTTTCTTTTGATTCAAAGGTTTTTTTCATATAGCTCTTGGTAAGGAGTCGCGGATACTGTGCACTCCAGAAGATGCAGTTCATGAGAATGGAAAGAGAAGGAATATATCTCTCGAATGCTGAACGATACGCTTCAGGGTGGCTGTAGTAGTCCTGCAGATCAAATTTTTTATTAGGCAAAACAGGTTCTACCATGTGTTCTTCTTTGAACACCACCTTGTAGATTACGGTGTTTGAAGGGTTTTTAAAAACTGAGTCGAGTTCCTCTGGTTTTATTTCTTTTGTCGGGAGAACATCAAGGATTTCTTGGGCGCCACCTGAGACATTGCCATAACCGGAAAAACCGATGATCAGCGGTGTTAAAGAAGCAGGCAACCCTTTGGTTTTTATCTCCCTGCCAACAACGGTGAGGTGTTTCTTGATATCATCTAAATCCTTGTAATGGATCGTCTGTTTGATCTTAGTAAACGATGAGTCTATCTGCTCCCAGGATACTCGCTGTCCGAACGTCCACAGGGTATCGACCATACCAGCTAGACCAGCAAACCTGCCGAAGAACACCAGCCGCATTCCCTTTGCATCGACGATGCGTTCGTAATCGATCAGGGTGCATCCCTGTTCCATCATCTTTTTCAGCATCGGCATATTATGCTGCTGACCCTTGATGGTATGGGAAAAAAACACGTAGGTTTTTCCATGCTCAAAAAAATCAATAGGGATTTCTTTTACTGCAAAAACAACTGAACTGGGCTGTAAGCTATCCTGAACATGGGCACCTGCCGCTCGATAATCGTCCTCTGAGAACACACGGATATCCGAGGGTTGGATGAATGTTTCAATCCCGTATTTTTTTTTCAGTTCAGAAACATGCTGAGGGGTGAGAGGGACTCGTTGTTCCCAGCGGTTCTTATCTTCCCGTCGTATTCCTAGTGCGGCACTCATGCAGTAACACCCACGACTCCCCATCCGTTTTCATTTAAAAGGCTTTCCGGGCGTCTTTTTCGCAACAACAGAAGATAAAAGCATCATAATTCTTTTGGAGAAAAAAAATAGATGAGGAGAGAGGGAAGAAGGGAGGAGAAGGAGGAAGGAAGGGAGGCTCCCCTCTCTCATCTGTACTTAAGTATGAACTACGACAGTTTGACGCTGGATATGTCGCTGAGATCTGCTAGATTGTTCATCTTTACCATCGAGTCAGACACAGTATAGAGGACGTCGCCGATATACAGCGTCCTGGTAATGTCGGTGTTTGACGTGCCCCAGTACCAGTAATAGTCAGAGGGGTGCTGCATCTGCTCCGGGGTCTGATGGGTGATGCGTCCTTTGAACTCAAAGCCACCATCAAGGCTGAGCCGGTAGACATAGGCGCCCTGGAAGGTGAACTCACCAAAGAGGGTATCAGTCCCATTGCTTGCGATGTATCGGTCTTTGACTTCCTGGGTGATCTCATAGAGGCTGACAGGAATGACGAGGAGTTGTTTGTCTTTGTCGAAAAGGAACGCCTTGTGGTCATAGAGAGCAGGGCTATCGGTTCCACGGTCGCCGATGACAACCTTTGCAACTTCTTTCGGGTTCTCAAAGTCGCTCACATCGAACAGTGCGATTTTTAATCCGAGGATAGCGGTATAATAGATTGCTCCTGGCGTGTGAACCTTATCCGCATCAATGGTTGGATCGACTTCTTTTCCGATGCCGATGATATGAGTCTCATCGTAGGGATGGAGATACTCGGAGTAACCGGGGATCTTCAGCTCGCCAAGGATGCGTGGGTTGTAGGGATCAGACAGATCGACCGTGAAGAGCGGGTCGACCTGAACAAAGGTGACAAGATACGCGCGATCCCCCAGGAATCGTGCTGCGTAGATGGACTCGCCAGGTGCGATGTTCTCGATCTGGGAGACTTGTTTGAGGTTTTCGTCAAGGATGTAGATATTGTTACTGGTTTGTGTTCCTTCTCCCCAGTTGTTCCCAACGGTGGTTGCGATTCTGAAAAACCCGTTGTGTTCATCCAAGGAGAACTGGTTTAGGATATGGCCCGGGACTTCACCCTGCGCAATATAGGTGACAGCACCGGTGGTTATTGAGATCTTATGCAGAATCGTGGTTTCCTGTTCGCTGGTTGATGATCTGTCTACTGGTGTTCGGTATAACAAGGGATAGTACGGATAATGGGCTGAGGCAAGGAAAATATTGTTTTTTGACACATACATCGTCTGGGAGCTGCCTAGCATGAAGCTTTTTTCAACAATATCGTTGGTATCAAGGTTCAGCGACACTACATGGGTCATGCTGTCAGAGAGCTCCGGGACATCAACGTAGTAGATGTCACCTGCGGAGATGTTCGTTGTTACGTTATCGATGCTGATCTGAGGGACATTGAGAGTGTAATTTTTCTCATCCAATGCTTGGTAAATATTATAGGTGTACTCGGTTGCGACCACATAGACAAATTCATCGATCAGCCGGGCGTCAAAGTATCCACCGTCGATCCTGATTTCCTTTATCAAAGCTGGACTACCCCGGTTGCTGAGATCATAGACGTTTATGACGGTCTGCGAGACACCACCCCACCAGATATCCAGTGAATTAACCGCTATTTTAGCATCTCCGCTCATGAGCGGATAGGGGTAGGAGCCACCAGAGTCACCAAAGATAACAAGGCGGTCCCCATGGATGAAGATGTTACTGATGGTGACGTTCGTAATACTGATCTGAGACAGAATTGTTGCTTCTGCTGTCGGATATGCTTTGATGATGTAGACGGTCTGGTTTGCTACCACGTAGAGGTAGGTTCCATCGGTTTTCACGATATCAGGCTCGTCGACACCTGCGACCTGAACATTGGTCGTTGAATAAGAAGGAGGCACCTCACCACCTTGAGTTGCTCCATCTGCAGTTGGGGCTTGTCCAGATTTTTCAAACAAAACATTTGGACCTCCACCATTGTAACGTCCCTGGTTTCCGCTGGCTTCGAACCGTGCGTGGAGGAACGTAAGGAGATCATCATAGTTGGTGAACGTGTTGAGTTTGTAGGTATAGGCTCCTTTATCAAGTGGCGAGAGAGTGATGACTGCTACAAGACTTGCGCACGTCAGCATGCTTACAATCAAGATTCCTGTTATTTGCGTGGTTTTCTTTTCCATAGTAATCACATCATTTTTCTAAGAGTAATCCCTGTTATGTCGGTGAGAGCTTATATAGTGTCTGAAAACGTTTGGGAAAAACCGAACAACAGGGGGTTTTTCGTTCCAGCTATCCTTTGTAAACCCTTATAGTAACTTCTTCATTCTGGGGGGGAAAAAGGAGGCGAGGAAAAAAAGAAAAAGAGATGAAAAGAGGACGGATGTGTCCCTCTTTTTTATGTTTATTATTTGTGTCTGTTTTATGGAACAAGCGGTATGCTGTTAAGCTGAGCAAGGCTGTCGAGGTCGTTCATTTTTACCATGTTGTTCGAAATGGTGTACAGGGTGTTTTCGATGAACAGTGATCGTTGGATCGAGTTTCCTGAGGTTCCCCAGTAGTAGGTTGTGTCTTGTTCGGCTGCCTGATAGTCATGGGTGACAATCCCTTTGAGTGCGAGACCGTTCTGAAGCGAAATACCAAAGACATATGCTGATTGTTGAGAGTAGTTTCCAGCGGGGATGACCAAGATGCCTTTTTCTTTGTCAAAGAGGAACGCTTTATGTTCATACAGTGCTGTTGATTCGGTCCACCAATAACTGTCCTTATCTGAGTTTTCAATGATGTATTGTGAGACTTCTACAGGGTTGCTCATGCTGGTGATGTCGTAGAGTGCGATTTTCACAGCAGTGTTATTTCTTCCGATGCCGATGACATGGGTTTCATCGTAAGGATGTAGGTAGGTCGAATACCCGGGAATCTGTAGCTCGCCAAGGATTGTCAGGGTTGTCGGGTTGCTCAGGTCAATGACCATGAATGGGTCTGTCTGTTTGAAGGTAACAATGTAGCAGGTGGGACCGACGAATCTGGTTGCATAGATACTTTCTCCACTATCAGGGGTGATATCTTCAAGGCTCCCGATGGTTTGTAAATCCATATCGAGCACGTAGAGGTTTGTTTCAGGGTTAATACTGCCGAAGATATAGCTGACTGAGCTGCCTTGTATGGTGGTCGCAACCCGGAGGTACCCGTTGTACTCATCAAGGGAGAACTGGTTGTTGATGTACCCAGGGACGCTTCCTTGTACCATATAGGTGATTTCTCCGTCATGGATGCTGATGCGGTGGATGATCGTCTGTTCTGTCTGTCTGATGAGATCACGAGTGAGCTGTTTCTTTTGGGCTTCAGGCATGGTGTTCTGTGCGTAGTTCTGCAATATCCAGAACGTGATTTCTTGTTTCTGGTAGTCTTGCAGATCCAAGGTTTTAACGCTCTCCAGTTGTGTTTTGACGCTCTCAGGTAGAATTGGTAGAATGATGTCATCAACTAGTTTTTGCAGCTGAGTATAATCGTAATACGACCAGGATGAGTAGGTGATGTAGATGTTCTCCTGGGATACATAGACGTTCTGGCTGGTTCCAAGTAAAAAGATCTTTGCGTGGATCTGCTCGTCGTCATTGTGGATATTCACTGAGATAACATTGGTAAGGGTGCTGCTTTTCTCAGGACTGTCGATATAGTAAATGTCAGCTAAGGGGATGTCCACAACTTGTGCATTCAGCGTGAGGCGTGGCACTATTGAGGTGTTAGCATCAAGTGTCTGGGTATTGTAGGTGTATTGGGTGGTGATTACGTAGATATAAGCACCGATGAGTCGCGCGTCTGAGAGATACCCGCCGACGATGATTTCTTTTACTTGTTCTGGAGGACTGATGGTGGTAAGGTCGTAAATCTTGATGTAGGTGTCCGGTGAGCTGTACCAAGGCATGATCGAGGAAATGCTTTCTTTTTTCAGGGCATCCATCCCGGAGTCGTAGAGAATAGGATAATTCACCGATGATTGAGCGAAAATCACCAGTCGTGTCCCGTTGACAAAGATGTTTTGAATGGTAAGATTTTCAGCGACTGTTATGGTTGCTTGGATACTTGCGTTTGCCGCAGGGGTTGCTCTGATGATAAGAACCTTGTTTCCCGAGACGATATAAAGGTAGGTTCCATCGGTTTTGACGATATCTGGTTCGTCGACTCCTGAGACCTGTATGTTTGTTTTTGAATAATCAACGGTTTGACCACCTTGGGTGGCCTTCTCATCGGTTGCCAGTCCGCTTGTAACAACATTTGAGCCGACGCGGCTTGGGGCAGGCAGATTTCCTTGAGTATTGCTGTTCATCACTTTTTCATTGCTTGCTTGTAAAAAAGAGGTAAGTGTATGATACGAGTCAAAGTTTTTTACCTCATAGGTCGTTGTTGTGATTGGACCTGATTGTTGGAACATGGCCACATAGGAGACGCTTGCAACAACCAGGATTGACACCAGCACGATTCCTAGCATTTGATATTGTTCTTTTTTGTTCATGGTTTCACATCTTATCGTAGATTACTGTTGTAATATCTGTCAGAACTTATATAGTGTCTGAAAACGTTTGGGAAAAACCGAATAAACATAATTTTTTACAGATAAACATAAGTTCAAATCTTCTTCGCTGTAAAATCACTGACTAATTCCGGGGGTTTAAATCCCTTCCACCTGTACTTTTTATAATTGATTTCATATTTAAAAAGAGTAAGCACTTAGTCTTTTAAACAGGGTTATATATCAACTGGATTCATCAATGGAAATCTATCTTGGTTCCATTCTTTTTGACTACTAAGTGCAACTGATATATTATATGGTGTATCTCCAATACCATCTCCATCAACATCTATTCCATTGTAATTGCCCCAGTAATTTCCATTTGAATTGAAATCCCATGAATTATCCAATAACACAGATAAGGCAGGGTCGTTAGGGTCAGAGGCATATTCTTGGGCATCTACATTAGTATTGTTGAAAAAATTGTTATTATAGATAGTGTTATAATTGCTGTTAAGAATAATGAATCCATGACCATTTAGATAAATATTATTGTCATATATTTCGTTATTTTCGCAGTAATCATAAAGATGAAGACCCGTATCACTATTTGAATGAATTATATTCCCAGATATTGTAAGATTATGAGATGAAATGAATTGTACGCCCCTGTTTGAAGTATACACTGTATTTTCCGAAAAAATTGTTTGGTTACATGATTGTGCGTATACTCCAAAATTACTATGAGAATTATTTGAATATATTATGTTTTTTGATATAGCGCACCCATCTGAACTCCACATTGCAATACCCACTATGTTGTTTCCCATAATATTCCCAGAAATCATATTATTTGGGGCATTTTCCATATAAATCCCCCAACTGTTATCTGATAAGTTATTATCTGAAATTATATTGTCTGAAGAATTTATCCGTATCGCTCTTGTCCCGATTCCACTTTTAATTGTAAAGCCACTAATACTTATTTGGTCTTTGTTAATAGTGATTCCATCATTGTTTTCTTTTCCAAGAATAATTGTTTTATCTTTATCTTCTCCAATGAGGCTAATAGTCGTATCAATTACTAAGTTTTCATTGTAAGTTCCACTGTAAACATGAATGGTGTAACCATCATTTGCAGCAGTGATAGCGGCTTGGATGTTTGTATAGTCCTTGTCCCCTTTGCTATCCACATAAATAGTTTTTGATTCAACAGGTTGTTCAACACATCCACTAAATGCAATAGTTAAATTAAAACAGCAATTAATAAGCACAATAACTTCCCTTTCATCCTTGTTTCCTCAAATCCAAAATAGATTAATTATTCATAAATCTACTGTTTTATCACAACAGCAGTAAATCAACCTCCGTCAATGAATATCATGTCGGTAAACTGGGATTAAAATCCCTTTCCATCAGTTTTATTGTTTAGACAAGAAGTCATCGACATCCTTAATAAATTCCAATGTCCCGCACTCTATTTGTTTTGTTAAAGTATCTAAATTACTAAAATCTGGGTTGTCAACTAAAATGTTCTCCATGATAGAATCAACGCCTTTTGTAGTTGATGGAATGCGGTATTTCTTCCAGTCACTTTCTTTAAACAATTTCCAATATTTTGTTTGAACCGTTTTATTATATCCTGCTAACCATACCTCAAATTTAAAGGTGTCATGACAAAAAACGATTGCAATTTTCAATTTTTTTCTTTTTAATGATGCAGGAAAAAAGGAAAAATATGTCATGTCCATATATCCATAATAAATACTCCCAGATACAAAATAATCAGGATATTTGTTTTTAAAATACGTTCTCAAATCCATGATATATTTCATTAATCCTTTATATGCTTCTTTGATGTCTCCTTTCTTCATCTGTTTTCTATATTCATCGACATATTCATGAAATGGTTTCATCCGTAAGATCCTCCATCCTAAGATAGATTATTTACTCATAAATCTGTTCTTTTTATAGATAGACCGTATAGAAATGTTCAAATCAGCTTTGATATTTCTTTACAGAGTAATTCAGTAGGTCGTAGGAAAACAATGAACAAAAAAAGTATGAATGTTGTGATACGCAGGATGATTCTAAAGGATTATGACGCGGTGATTGCTCTTTGGAAAAAAGGGAGCATACCGTACAGACCACAGGGCCGTGATAGTAAAAAAAATATCGGCCGACAATTACAACAACCAACAAGTCTATACTTTATAGCGGAGAACGAAAGAAGAATTATCGGAGTAATTTTAGGCACACATGATGGACGAAAAGGATGGATCAATCGACTCGTCGTTACTCCGGTGTATCAACAGAAAGGGATCGCAAAACAATTGGTTGAAGAAGTTGAACATCACCTTGCAGGCTTAGGAATCGATATTACGGCTTGCCTCATCGAAGATTGGAACAGCACATCAATGCAAGTGTTTGAACGGTTAGGATACAAGAAACATACCGATATACTATACTTCTCCAAAAGAAAAAATATTAAGATATAGGAAGTTAGATACTATTTTACCGGTATTTTGTTGGTCAAATCCAGACAACCCCACCGTATTGTTTCGGTCATCCCCCATATAGCTATAAATAGCGAAATTCTATCATAGACGGGTGATGGGAAAACGAGCGGTAACCAAAAAAACCGATGTACTGTCTGCTTCAGAGATCGGCCAGTTCACCTATTGTGCACATGCTTGGCTCTTGCAGCGCTGCGGGTATACCGCTGAGTCTCCGTTTCTGGAACCAGGGAAACAGGCGCATATCGCCTTGGGTGACACCATCGATGGACTTGAAGAAAAGATGCGGTATTCGCGATGGTATATCCTTCTTGGTCTTGCAGTATTGTTCATAGGATTTCTTTTTGTATTCTTCGAGGTGATCCTATAGAGTTACTTGTTTTTGGTCTCGTGCTTCTGATTGGTGCAATCATTATCTTTGCGTATGCATCAAAGATCCGACGTTCCGTACGGGCAAAGAAGAAATCATGTGGGATCCCTAAGGGCATGATTCTGTATTCTGATCTGAATGTTCCCGCAGCACCGCTGTTCTCGAGTCGTTCCCGTCTTACAGGAAAACCAGATTACATCGTACGAAAAGACGACCATTTCCTCCCGGTAGAAGTAAAAACAGGAGGCGGACAGCATCCTCATCATAGCCAGGTGCTCCAGCTTGCAGTGTATTGTCAACTGCTTGAAGAGACCACAGGGGCGTTTGTCCCCGAGGGCATTCTTGTCTATAATAATGTACCCTATACTATTCCGTTTGACCCGAAATTACGCTTCGAGCTCGAATCGGTGATAAAACGCATGCGTAGCTGCCTGCGCAGTGGTGTCGTTCAAAGGAATCATCAGGAGCAAAAGCGGTGTACGCATTGTTCGATGAGACAGTATTGTAATGATGTTGTTCCGGATGGTCCATAATTCCATAAAAATAATATACTTATCTTGTATTGTAACCAAACCATCAGAGAACGCTATGGGATATAGTATGAAGAAAGGGCATGGCATCGGATTCGGTAAGGCTATCTTGTTTAACGAACACTTTGTCGTCTATGGGATTCCGTCGATTGTGTCGGCAATCGGGAACCACACGGTTGCGAAGATCGAACCCTATGACCACGTAGGATTTTCACTTGCGGATAAACGACTTGCAACACCGAAATATAAGGAGGACAAGCTTTCTCAGCAGAAGGAATCCTTTGAGCTTATGTTCAAGAAAATGGGTATCGATTTATCAAAGAACGGAGTATCCATCACCCTGGAAGGTAATCTCTATGCGGCTAGTGGGATCGGTGCCTCAGCAGCATCGTGTGTCGCAGTCGCTAGAGCACTTGCTGAATATTTCGATATGAATCTTTCCGATGAAGAGATCAACGATATTGCCTATGAGGGTGAAAAAGGGTATCATGGGACGCCGTCTGGCGTAGACAATACCGCGTCGACGTATGGCGGGTTGATCTGGTTCCAGAAAGGTGACAAGAATGTCATTGATCGCATTCCTCTGTTAAATCCTGTTGAGATCGTGATCGGGAACACCGGAAAGGTGACCGATACGAAAGCAGCGGTTGATGGCGTCAAGCAGCGAAAAGAGAAAAACCCGAAGAAGTACCAGGAGGTTTTTGACCGAGCTGAGAACATCGCGTATCTGGCGAAACGGGCGATCCAGGATCGATCCTTTCCGAATGTCGGCAAGCTGATGAATGAGAACCATAAGCTGCTGCAGCAAATCGAGGTGTCGTCACGGGAATTGGATTTCCTGGTCAGTATCGCGCGGGACGCGGGTGCCTTGGGCGCGAAGCTCACCGGTGGCGGCCTGGGAGGCAACATGCTTGCACTCACCCCTGGAAAAGAGCTGCAGAACAAGGTAGCAAATGCGATTGAAAAAGAAGGTTTCCAGACCGTGAAAACCGTGATCGGTGCATCGCGGGAGAGTGTGGAGTAAGTATGAATCTTCGTCCGTTTCTCAAGCAGCTTGAAGAGCAGGAAAAGCTAGTCCGAATCAAAAAGGAAGTTTCAGTGAAGTATGAGATTGCTAATATCATGTATTCGCTCAATGAAAAACCCGTGATCTTTGAGAACGTCAAAGGCTATGAGTTTCCGGTGTTCGGCGGGATCACCTCTGATCGGGATATCATCGCGCAGGGGTTGGGGACGACGAAGGAAAAACTGATGATGAAGCTGGTGGAAGGGCTGCGTCATCCGAAGGTCCCAGAGGTTGTAGAAAAAGGTCCTTGTCAAGAGGTTGTAATTAAGAATCCTGATCTGAAGAAATTACCCTTATTGTTCCATGTCGATGGTGACGGTGGCAGGTATGCGACCGCGACGGTCGCGACGATTAAGGATCCGCAGACCGGTCGGAATGTCGCGTATCATCGGTTGATGGAGCGGAGTCAGAACCGGTTCACCGCCCGATTGATTAAGGGGCGGCAGACGCGAACGACCTATGATCGGACCGTTGGTGATCTTGAGATGGCGATCTGCATCGGTAATTCGATTTCTGTGATGCTGGCTGCATCACTAGGACCGCCGTCTGGTGTCGATGAGTTTTCCATTGCTAATACGCTTGATCCGATGAAGATGGTGAAATGCAAGACCAAGAATCTTGAGGTCCCCGCGGAGTCTGAGTTTGTGTTAGAGGGACGCTTAACCAAGGAAGTGGATAAGGAAGGTCCGTTTGTGGATTTGACGGAGACCCGTGATTTTGAGCGTAAGGAACCTGTGTTTGTCATTGATTGTATCACGCATCGGAAGGATGCATTGTATCAGGCACTGATCCCTGGGAGACTTGAGCATAAGATCCTGATGGGGATGCCAAAGGAACCGACGATCTATGATGAGGTCAGCAAGGTTGCCGCCTGTAAGAACGTGTTGGTGACCATGGGTGGCGGTTCATGGCTGCATGGGATCGTGCAGATTGCAAAGAAGAACCCTGATGACGGGAAGAAAGCAATCGAGGCAGCGTTCACCGGTCATAAGAGCATGAAGCATGTGGTGATCGTTGATGACGATGTCGATCTGTATAACCCGACTGCGGTGGAATGGGCTATAGCGACCCGATTCCAAGCTGGAAAGGACCTGGTGGTGAAGCTGGATCAGCCTGGCAGTTCTCTTGATCCGTCCTCAAAGCAGGAGGAAGGTAAAAAGGCGCTCACCGACAAGGTCGGGGTGGATGCGACGATCCCGTTTGATGTGGATAAGAAAAAGTATGAGATTGTGAAATATACGAAAGTGAAGCTTGATGATTACCTCAGGTAGAGGAAAGTATAAGGTGTGGCTGCAGCGCCAGAAGATTGGTGTTGACATGGTTTTTTTTCTTGGCGGGGGGGAACGGTCGCACATTGGTGGTGTGGTGATCGCAGAGCCAGAAAAAAAAGTAAGAGCAATAAGGCTCGCCGGGCATTATGATGATATCGTTTTACAGCCGATTGCCAAGGCGGCATGCAAAAAATATAAAACGAAAGTTATTACGGTCGGCGGGGTGCATGTCGATAATGCAACAAAAGAAGAAATTGATCTGCTAGTAAAAAATTGTAAAAAGTTGGTAAAGAAGATCTGATTTTTAATGCCCGAACAATCTTTTCGTCACGACCGTCGCATAACTTCCTTTCGGCAATGAAAACGACACCTGCATCTTATATCGAATCATGTTTCCTATACTATTAATCTCATCTCGCTCCGGCTTTGAGATCGTGAAATCCTGCGGGATAAGCAGAATCTCCCGCGCTCGTGTTTTGAAGAAATTCCCGGCTTCTTCCTCAATTCTAAATTCAGGGAGTTGTAGCCCTTCTTTTTCAAGCACTGATGAAACAATCTGTTGTTCGCCATCCGTAAACATCGCAGTCTCACTGATTGTCAGAAACGTCAATGGTATCTTTTCTTTCTCTGGTTCTGAGAGGTTTGTATAAAACAATAACGCACCGATCGCGTACTCCACCGAGTATAACTTTTTTTTCTCAACAGTGCGTTTCAGCATCTCTTTGACGCATTCGTTCCACAGGAAGCTTTGGTACGCGTTCACGAACATCTCTCGCAGGTGCGCAGGGATCCTCCGGTACGCCGCACGCCAGTCCTTCGTCTTTGCATACTCCTTAATGACCTCTGCAAACGCTCTATTGTACACCCGTACGCTTGCAAGATCATTCCAGGCAGACTGTATCTTCCGTTTATCATCCTTGATTTTCTTCGGCTCTGATTTCTGATATGATGTCAGATACTGTTTGACTGCTTTTTCATACTTTTTTAATATTACATCTTTGCCGATAAACGTATTATCGATGACGCTGCCAAACCTCTGTGAATCAAAATAATTCGGCACACCAGACGTCGAAATCGTCTCAGCCTTCAGAGCGATATCAGCTAGTTTTTTCTCTTCTACATCACGAACCATGATCGTGAACCGGTTCCCCTTAAGATCACCTACCTTTATTTTCTTACGAGAATAGCCAACAAGCGTCAGAACCAGTAAATCCATCTTCAGACCCTGAACATTATATCGGGTTGGAATCGAAATGTACTGCCGAGCAAGTGCATGTTTATCCTTGAGTCCTGCATACCCGATCTCAAAGAGCGAAATGCGGATTCGCTGTGCGATCCGACGGATCGCATCGAACGTATCAATCTCCTGTTTCTCCAGTAAAAACACGGTATGTTCATCCTTCTCAGTCGACGCCTCAAAACCAGGGAGTTCCTCGACCATGAAATCCGCGGGTTGTTGTTTCAGCTTCATAGAATAACAAAACAATAAAATAATCCGAGCATATAACCCTGTCCATACGGGGTTGATAGTTCATGTATCTTTCAAAAGAAGAAGAAAAAATACTCCATGGTGAACAAGGCGAAGTCCCGGAACGCATGCTTCGCTTGCTCACCCAGCTTGGTGACATCTACGGTGCTGACAAGATGATCCCAGTCGGATCAGTCCAAGTCGCTGGTGTCTCCTATAAATCCATCGCTGACCCAGGAACCGAGTTCCTCGAAGACCTTGCCGCGAAAGGCGCAAAAGTAAAAGTCCTTACTTTCCTCAACCCGGCAGGGATGGACCTTGAGAACTGGGAGAAACTCAAGTTCCCAAAGGAGTTTGCAAAAAACCAGCTCCGCATCATGGATGCTTTTAAAAGCATGGGCATCGTGATCACCGCGACCTGCACGCCTTATCTTGCGGGAAACCTACCGCGATTTAGAGAGCATATCGCCTGGTCAGAATCCAGTGCTATTTCATTTTCAAACTCGGTCATCGGGGCACGAACCAATCGTGAAGGCGGACCTTCTGCTCTTGCCGCTGCAATCCTAGGAAAAACACCGAACTACGGGCTCCACATCTGGGAAAACCGGCAGCCCACCATCAAAGTCAAGATAGAAACAGACCTTATCTTCGATGCGGACTACGGCGCACTCGGCTACCATGTCGGCAAACAAATCAAAAACAAAATACCGTATTTCACCGGCATCAAAAACGCGGATACCGACCAGCTCAAATCACTTGGTGCAGCCATGGCGGCATCCGGTGCTGTTGCCCTCTACCACATCGAAGGACTCACCCCTGAGGCAGACCTGGTTAAAAAAGACCACCTTGAAACGATCACGGTTACAAAAAAAGAGCTTGACGAGGCGTACGCAAAACTCAATACCGGCAAAGAACCGGACATCGTCATCCTCGGCTGCCCGCACGCATCCTTACGAGAGATAGGCTCAGTTGCGGAGAAGCTCAAAGGAAAACATCTCAGAAAACCAGTCTGGGTGTGCACCTCACGGATGATGAAAGAGGCAGCAGACCGCATGGGATATTCCGATATCATAGAAAAAGCAGGGGGACACATCGTCGCAGACACCTGCATGGTCGTCTCACCCATCGAAGATATGGGATATAAAACCACTGGGGTCAACAGCGGTAAGGCAGGGAACTATCTTCCCGGGTTCTGCAAACAAAACGTGTGTTTTGCTAATCTTGATAAACTCCTGGAGGCAGTAGCATGATGAAAGGAAGGACCATCTCGCCAGGGAAAGCCAAGGGGATCGCATTAGTCTCAAAGGAACCGATCGGGTTCTACGGCGGCATCAACATCAAAACCGGTATCGTGATAGAGAAAGGCCATCCTCTTGAGGGAAAGAACGTCAAAGATAAGATTTTGGTCTTTCCCTGCGGCAAAGGTTCCACCGTCGGCTCCTATGTAATTTACGGGCTGCAGAAGAACGGTGTTGCCCCGAAAGGAATCATCAACAAAGAAACAGAGACCATTGTCGCAACCGGGGTCATCCTCGCCGGCATCCCTTGTGTCGATAAGATCGATATTGATCAGATCAAAGACGGGGACACAGTGGTCTTAAACGCTGATAATGCGACCATCGAAGTCGCATAGTAACCTCACAGCAACGCACGCATGTTCCATGAAACACCAATTCCATGCACAGGGACATTATGGTCACCATCATCATCAGTCCAGGATATCGTCCCATCAATTGTGCAATACCCGATCTTCATCCCCAGATACGAGGGGAACTTCCATATTTTGTTGGTGGCATGGGTAATGGAGATATCTCCACTTAGCGATGTTTTCGTCCCATACAAAAGGGATTGACTGATCACATACAGCGGATTGATGCTAGGGTCTGCCTTGAGGCTGAACGCAGCCGGAAGTTTCACCAGCGGGAACACTTTTTCATCCTTCGCCGTGATTTTCAGATTCACGTCCTTAAGCTCGGTAAGACTTACTCCGCGATCGGTCGTAATCAAAAGAGTGCCGAACGGATCCAGTTTTGATAACGCCTGGGAGATTGCTTGGGGACTGGGAAGATAGTTTGCCGCGTAGATGTTCCAACCATTATCCAGGCTTAGAGAGAACCAGTCCCAGCCGCCTATCGATAATCTCCGGATCGCATTTGGAGTCCAGGAATGTTCATGAGACCCTGATCCCTTCACCGTGTAGGTTTGTCCATCGATGATGACTGTTCCAGAGACATCACAGCCGAGCAGCACATAGTTCGCAACCTCACTGTCGGATTTATCCACTACTCGTGAACCGAGAGCCCACACCGGCAGCGACCGGGCTGTATAATCCAGATCGATCACAATCTGTTGTGCGGCATCGACATCAGCACCTTCAGCATGCACATGCCAGCGTGGATAGGTTCCTTCCGCCCAGGAGTTCTCAAACTCGACCTTCACCCCAGGAGTACCAGCAATGAGAGTTCCTTCCTTAAGGAGCCCCAGATAATGCTCCTTGTTGACCATCCCGCCATAGGTTTCACTGTTATTTCCCAGGAGGCTGACGACAAGCAGGTCGGGTTTATTGGTCCCGAGCAGATCACCTCGAGCCATATGATTAAAGCTCACGGCGACCGCCCAGTCCTTCAGCTGACTGGTGCTGTCATTAAAAACCGCGTTGAAATACCACCATTCCCGGGAGATACGCAACTCGTCGAAATGCACTCCTTCATCCTGCGCTGAGACATCGCGACGGTATGCTGGGATAAGAGACGTCGGTGGAGTCGGAAGTTTCACCGGTGGCAGAATGGTGGTTGTATTGTCACCAGAATCTTGTGGAGTCTGACCATCAGATGGCAGGAACGAACTGATATAATCTGCCTTGTAGAAAAAAAGCGTAGAAATTACGATGAGTGCTACGATGATGATCGTATCAATCTTTCTGAATTTCATTCTCCACCAAACGATATCGTTATACAGTGCTTCTGACAGGAGGATATTAATAGTTTCTTGTACAAGCGGTACCCTTTTGGCACGCGCGCATATTTTTATTAATACAGTGAACAATTACCCTCAACCACGTGCGGAGGCAGCGGTATGATAGAAAAACGCGATATTGAGAACTGTTTTTCAGAGCTTTCCTGGATACAAAACAAAGACCTCAGAAAAAAGGTCGTAGACGTATGGAAAATCGCTGCTGATCGCGGAGGATGGAAGCAGCTTCAGGAAATCCCGTTTACTCTTCTTTTTGAGAACTCAGGGCCTCTTGTCGACCATACGAAAAGGATAACAAAACTAGCATGGACCGTGGTCAATGCAAGGGATGAGCCTCTCAATAAGGATCATTTGATCGCTGGTGCATTGCTTCATGATGTCGGCAAACTTCTTGAATATGAGATGAAAGCCGGAAAAATCGTCAAAAGCAGCTTTGGGGAAAAAACACGCCATCCTGCTGCTGGTGCTCAGCTTGCCGAGGAATATAAGCTTCCTAAGGAAGTCGTCCATATCATCGCTGCACATAGTCATGAGGGAGACACAATGAATCGGTCACCTGAGGCAATCATTGTTCATCATTGTGATTTTATAGACTTTGAAATCAAAAAAAGGAAGTGACACAATGAAGGTGAAGAACGCTGCAGGCAGAACAGTTGAAACAACGATTGCGGGTACCACCTTCAAACCATTTACAGGAGCACGGAAGTACGGGTTTGCTTCAAAACTAACCACCCTGGAAAAAGCGCTGAAGGACTGCCGGTTGAAAAACGGCATGACGGTTTCTTTTCATCATCAGCTCCGTAACGGGGATTTTGTGGTGAACCAGACGCTTGCTGCAATCAAAGAGCTGGGGGTAAAAGATATTCGCCTTGCACAAACCGCGTTATTCACGGTCCATCAGCCAGTCATTGAATATATCAAAGAAGGGATCGTCACCAGAATCGAAGGAAGTCTGAATGACACGGTCGGGGATTTTGTCTCGAAACATCCACTGAAAAGCCCGGTCATCCTGCGGTCGCATGGAGGTCGGTGGGCAGCAGTAAAAACCGGGGAGCTGCACGTTGATATCGCAGTCATCGCTGCATCAGTTGCAGATGAACGTGGAAACTGCACGGGTCTTGTTGGAAACAGCGCATTTGGTCCTATTTCGTATTCACAGGTCGATGCGATGCACGCGGACCATGTGATCGTCGTTACGGATAACGTCGTGGAGTACCCCTGCAAGCCACAAGAAATCACGGAGCGATACGTGGATTATGTCGCACAAATTGACCAGATTGGTGACCCAAAACAGATCGTCTCAGGATCCTTGAAGATCACCGATGACTCTGAGAAACTCAATATTGCTCGACAATGTGTTGACCTGATGGATGCGGTTGGACTGATAAAAGACGGTATGGTGTTTCAATCGGGTTCTGGCGGTATATCGCTTGCCGCAGTCAAGTACCTCGGGGAGCGGCTTGAAGAGAAAAACGTCGTTGCTGCCTGTGCGACCGGGGGGTTAACAAAATTCATTATTGATATTTACAAGGCTGGTCGTGTCAAAAAAATGTATTACTCGCAGGTGTTTGACACCGAATCGATACAGTTCATCCAAAATGACCCAAGCATGCCTGCTGACATCGGGCATTATGCAGACCCGACATCAAAGGGACGGACCGCAGACAGCCTTGATGCCGTGGTCCTCGGGGCAACCGAGGTTGATGTCCGCTACAACGTCAACGTCAACACGCATAGCGACGGACGTCTGTTGCATGGTATTGGCGGTCATCAGGACACCGCAGCTGGTGCTGACCTTACGATTATCACTACTCCAATCTTTAGGAAAACAAACCCGATCATCCGGGAGAATGTCACTACCATCACGACACCTGGATCCGTTATTGATGCGGTGGTGACGAACCGAGGGATCGCGATAAACCCGATACGAAAAGACTTTCTTAAGAAGATAAAAGGCACGATTGACACGGTTCCGATAGAGGAGCTAAAACGTATGGCGTACGATGCCACCGGTACACCACAGGAACCGCATCTCGGCGACGAGATCATCGGGATCATCAAATGGTTCGATGGAACGGTTTTAGACATGGTGCGGGTGGTCAAAGAGGAGAGCCCATGAAGTGGAAAACCTCGATTTCTAAGATAGAACCGAATCATATTATGACCAAAGGGTACCGACAGGAGGATCTCATTGGGAACGTCCCCTTTCCTCATGTGGTGTACCTCTTGTTGAAAGGAACGCTCCCGACACAGGAGCAAGGGAATATGGTTGATGCAATCCTTACCTCATGTATCGATCATGGCCTCACGCCACCGTCATCTATCGCATCCCGGACCGTCGCATCTGGCGGAGTCCCTTTACCTACTGCGGTCGCTGCAGGGATTCTCTCGATCGGGGATGCCCATGGTGGCGCGATAGAAAAAGGGGCAAAAATCCTCCAAGAAGGCGTTCTTCAGATGAAAAAAGAAGGAAAATCTGCGGATTTGATAGCAGCAGCCCTGGTGAAGGAAAGCAATGAGCAGAAGAAGCGGATCCCCGGGTTTGGTCATCGAATCCATACTGCGGACCCTCGGACAAAAAGGTTATTTGAACTGGCTGAAGAGCTCAAAATAGCAAAGGACCATGTTGCCCTTTGCCAGGCCATTGAAACCGCACTTGAGAAATCCCAGGGAAAAAAACTTCCGATTAATGTGGATGGCGCGATCGCCGCGATCATCTCTGACATGGGCTTTGACTGGCGTTTAGGCAAAGCATTCTTTTTGCTTGGCAGGGTCGCAGGGCTCACCGCACAGGTTTACGAAGAACAGACCCAGGAAAAACCGATGCGTGAGATGTTTACGATTGATTATGATTATGTCGGCCCGGGGGAAAAAAACCTCCCCTAACTTCGCCTCTTAACGATCAATTACTCATTTCCTTCCTTCTGCGAAACGTAATCTTCCCCTCGGAGGCAACAAAACAAAAACGTTTATAACTCTAATCGGTTTGCCGTATCAATACAATGAAGATACTATTGGTGTTTCCAAGAATCGAGCATGGAGCCTCAACATATTCAGATAAAGGTTCGTGGGCATCCCTACTGCTCGGCTATGCGGTCATCACGTTACCTCATATTGCAGGGATTACTCCTCGCCAGCATTCGGTGACCATCGTAGATGAGAACTACGAGGACATAGATTTTTCTGCAGACGCAGACTTGATAGGAATCACTTGCTACACGATGACGGCTCCCCGTGTGTATGAGATAGCTGATGAGTTCAGACGACGGGGTAAAAAGGTGGTCCTGGGTGGATATCATCCCACGGCGATGCCAGAAGAAGCAACCCAGCACGCAGACAGTATCTTGCGTGGTGAGGTCGAATTGACCTGGCCTCAGATGCTACAGGACGCTGAACAAGGGAAGATGAAAACGATTTATGAGGCAAACCCTGATTTTGACATGGCCCTGATTCCACCGATCCGCCGAGACCTCATTCGACATAACCCTTTCATCGGAGCGGTGCAGACTTCTCGGGGATGCCCGAACCGCTGTGAGTTCTGCGCAATAACCAGTTTCTGTCAACATGGCGTGAAGCACCGACCGATCAAGAATGTCATAGAGGAAATGAAACAAATCCCAAACTCAGTGTTCATCATTCATGATCCAAGCCTCACCATCAACCCTCCATATTCCCGAGAGTTATTTCAAGAGATGATCAAGCACAAAATAAAGAAAGGATGGATCGCGAATGGGAATGCCAATGTGCTGGGGAAAATCGACGATGAGTTCCTCTGTCTCGCCAGGAAATCCGGATGCGTCGAATGGTTCGTCGGGTTTGAATCCATAAGCCAAGCGTCTTTGAACGGCATTAAAAAAACCGTAAACAAGGTTGAGGATTTCAAACGCATGATTAAACGTGTTCATGACCATGGGATGACCGTTCAAGGTGGCATAATCTTTGGATTTGATCAAGACACCCCAGATATTTTTGAGACCACTTTGGAAAAGGTCAAAGAATGGGGACTTGACTGCTTAGAGGTAAACATTCTCACTCCGTACCCCGGTACCCCCTTGTTTGACCGTTTGGAAAAAGAAGGAAGGATTCTGACGAAAGACTGGTCACGCTACAATCAAGTAGACGTCGTGTATCAACCCAAACAAATGACTCCACAGGAGCTCATAGAAGGCTCCCGGATGGTCGCAAAGCAGTATTATACCATGACAAACGTGATGTTCCGGGCGCTAAAGATCCTTGCAATCACACGGAAGCGTGCTGGATTGGTCCCCGCGGGAACGAACTACACATTCCGAAGATACTACAAACGAGATTTCCATATCTAGCTTATAGACAAAATAGATCATCAGGCGCTGTTCACAATCAATTTGAATTTCCCTGTTTTCTCATCGAGGGGAAGATCGTTGACGACTTTCACGCTGTACGTCACATTGGTGAATTTTTTCTCCGCGAGGATTCGATCGAGTTCTTGTCGTATGCGCTGCTCTACCAGTACGTGGTCTCCGTTGATAACCGCTCGAAATTCAAATGATGTTTTGTCTTTTATCGCGAATTGGAGTTTCTCTAGTCCGCTGACATAAAATTCTGCAATCACGATAGGATGGATAAAGTCCATGACTCCCTCGCGGTTCTGTAACCAGATCATGGATTCCGATCGTCCGATGATATTATCGACGAAGGTGAAAGGCAGGATCTTCCGCTGGTCTTTTTTCAGGTTGAACATATCATTGATTTTGTAGCGAATCAAAGGCTGGGTATAGTTAAAGAGGTTTGTTATGAGGGCATACTCGTCCTTGAATTCTATCAGACATAAATCATCCATGAGGTACATACCATCGTATTCCCGTTTTCCTGTTCCAAGGACCGGGCATTCCGCAAGACCGTAGTTATTGGTCATGGGCGCGTGAAACGCTTCTTCAATGCCCTCCTGGTCTTTAGGGATAATCCCTTCACCGCAATTCACCACGATTCGAGGATGGATCTGTAGATTACCTTGTTTTTGTTGTTTAGCAAGGATTGTTAATCCAGTGAAATATCCGCCGAGGATGTCCGGCTGGAAGATATTTAGCCTCTTGACATGGTCCTGCAACGGTTTTGTGATATCAAGGATCAGAGGATCGCAAAAAAATCCGATGACGCCGCGTCGACACCAGGCGGTGAAACTCACCCCTGTAAAATGACCGGTGGTTGCACCATAAAACACAGATTTGCTTTTATGGAACCCTAAATCAGACACCCGTATGATATAGGGGAAAAACCGGTCCCAGTCATTGCCCGCGTAGACAAACATCCCTATTTTTCCGGATGACCCTGAGGTATGCAGCACATGATATTTTCCGAGATACAGATCATTTGGGTCTCTGTTTTCCTGGATGAACTTCTGAACGCCTTTTTTTGTCACATCACGTTGGGTCATCACCTCATCAAAGTGCTCCATGAGAATGTCTTTATCAACGATCGGGAGGTCTTCGATGTCGACGGTCTTTATTGACTCTGAAGTAATACCAGCCGACGTATACAAATCATGATAAAAACGCGAATGTTGGAACGCGTGCTGAAGTAATGCACGGAATTTTTTTTGCTGGAGGCGAAGAATATTCTCACGGGATTTCTTTTCGTTTCTGCGCATCGCAAGATAACTTCGTACTAGGGTAAACGTGCTCATACGACCCGACTTTCCATTGCCAGAATGAAATAACCGAGGTTTTTTTTATACCTTTTGCCTTCAATATTGATTGGACCTTTGTTGTATATGATTTAGGAGCGTCCTCGCATACGGCGCAAACAGCTGGCTGCCATAAAATTATCTAAGGAAAGAATGAGGCACTACATGAAAAAAGCATAAATGTTTATAACCAGAAAATGATTTCTGCCAGTGACAGGAGTACAACAGCAATGAATCCATTTTTCGACCCGGTGTTTTACCTCCGTCTTGCGAAAAGTTATCTTTCAGATATCAACCGAGTCTGGCATACTGATCTGCAGCAGCTGAAAAAATATCAAGACCAGGCGTTTCGTCAGATGGTACGGTACGCGTATACGGTCCCTCTGTATCATCAAAAATACAAGGCCAACAATATTCATCCCAGTGATATCAAAGGGACGAGCGATGCTTTGAAGCTGCCCTGTATCACCAAAGACGACCTTAAAACACATTATCCTGTCGGGATTATTCCAAAAGGATATGATACGTCCAAAGGGTTTCAAGTGAGCACCTCCGGGTCGACCGGAAAACCAGTACGCATCTATTTCGATGTTTTCAGTGCGATAAAAGGTTTGGAAGGGTTTGTCAGGGAACTGCGTACCTATGGAGGGAACTGGCAGCGTTCACGGGTAATGCTCATCATTGAAAACCATCCGGGTAGCTTTGAGCATGCACTCTTCTCCGGAAGCGTGCTACCGTTCCTGAATCATTTCATCTCTCTGAAGAACATCCGCTACATTCACATTAGTGAAAAACCAGAAACTATTATGAAGCAGATAAACGAGTTTCAACCGGAGTTCCTCGGTTCTGATCCGAATATGTTACGACAGCTTGCATTTTTAAAGGAACATGGAGAAGCACCTGATCTTCACCCCACCACGCTACTTTCTGGTGCCGCAATGCTTGATAGTTACACCAGGCGATATGTTGAACAAGCATTCGGTGCAACCTTGTATGATACCTACGGGGCGACCGAAGCAGGACCGATCGCGTTCGAATGTATCGACAAGGGTATGTACCATGTTCATTCAGATTTTGTGTTCCTTGAGTGTCTCGATGATGATAATACCCCGGTTGCTCCAGGAGAAATCGGACGTGCGGTGGTAAGCCGCCTCTATGGTGGAGGGACGCCGATTATCAGATACACCGGAATTGAGGACCTGGTCACCCCTGCTGAGGCAAAGTCGTCATGTGGGATTACCACGGAGATGATTCAACACATTGGAGGAAGGTCAACCGACCTCTTCATTTTGCCAAACGGTTCCTTTATGTCACCGCTCATCGTCACAGGCATTCCGGCTGAGACCATGGAGCATTTCCATTCGTATAAGATACAACAGTTCCAAATCGTTCAGCAAAGCAAAAATGAAATCGAGGTTTTCGTCGTCATTGACAGCCACCTCAGGAATGTCGGTGTCCCAATAAATGAACTTTTCTCGGAGATGAAAAAACGGTTTACCCAGGCTATTGGTCTAGGGGTCGAAATCAAGATTACTGAGACCGATGAAATCCAGCCTGGCGTCGCATCAGATCATGTCAAGGTAGCGATTTCAAAAGTGCACGATCCGGCCAAAAAATTACATTAATCCAAAGGTTTTTTTATAAGAAAAAAGGAAGTGATAGAGCCAAGCGTTTCTGATCGGACCTGATCTTTTATTTCAAAATATCGGGAAAGGTCAATCCGATCATCGAGAATTTTGCCCTGGGCATCCGTGATGATCCGGACGATGACCCGAGTGTTTGGGCGCACATGGGTTGCGAGATGGGCAATCATCTCCGATTGTCTTTTTACTCCATATAAGACGACAATCACGTCAAACCCGTCAAAGGGGTAGGAAAACCCGTCCGCACATTCAATTTCCAGGTGATGACCCAGTGAGAACTGTTGGATGTATTCCTTGGAGGCACGGATTGCTTCTGGGTCTTTGTCGATAGCGACTACAGAAGCATTTGTTTTTTGTGCAAAAAGAACCGCGGTGGAAGGAAGTGATCCACTCCCGATAATAAGGATCCGATCGTGTATTGATATCGAAGCCATCCTGATTTCTTCAGAGACGATTTCTTTGTACATATCAAGATACAGTTCTGAGAATATCTGCAGCTTGCTGCCTATTTTCTCCACGATGATAAACAAACGGTCCATGAGTTGTTTAAACGCGTTCGTTGGAAAGCTATTGGCAATTCGCCTGAAAAGTATAGACTGCATCAGAAGGAAGAATCGTTCCATCACATGTTTTGCCATACTGTCTCTGTGAGCTCCATCGTTGTTGTCTCTTTAAATGTAATGTTCCTTTTCAAGCCATTGTCGTACCCGCTTCATCCCCTCTTCATAAGCAACCGCGGGCTTATAATTTAAAAGGGTTTTTGCTTTTTTTAATGATACTGAGTTTTGATTGGTAAATATCTCAACGGCAACGGGTGTTACCCATGGTTCGATTTTAATGAGAGTATACCCTGCCATCATGAGTTTTCCTACCACTAATGCGGTTCGTTTTGACATGTGCTTCTTAATCGGTGGTTTTCCCGCCATTTTTGCCAGAGCGTTTAGATAATCACCCCACGTAGTCGCATTATCCCCATCAGTGATATCAATACTCTCACCGATCACACCAGGTTCTCGTAAAGCGACAAGTAAGGCATCAAGGAGATTGTCAATATACGTATGCAGAAAGATGCCGGTTCCTTTGTCGATGAGTGCAATTCGGTTTTTTTGAATAGCTAAAAGAGGCCGCAGCACCCAGGTTTTTGCACCAGGTCCATAGACGTTTCCAGGACGAATGATGACAACAGGGAAGTGATCATGGGTATATTTCTCTATAAGGATATGTTCTGCTGCCGCCTTTGTTTTATGGTAGTACCCTCTGCTTTTTCCGGTTTCATATCTGATGTGTGAGAGATAGATGAACTTCTTTATCAAGGATGCTTCACTAGCGGCAATAAGGTTTTTTGTTCCCTCGATGTTTATTTGATCGAAAATGTGCCTTGGTCCGTAGTCTTTCACCAGTGCGGCACAGTGAAACACGACATCGACCTGATCCATCGAGGATTTAAGAAATGCAGAATCAGTGATATCGCCGGAAAGGTATTCCACTTGTTTATGAAAAAATGTCGGTTGAGTATGATGGATAATGCCGCGAACAAAATGACCCTCAGATACAAGTCGTTGTACTAACGAACTTCCGATGAACCCTGCTGCTCCGGTGATGAGACATCTCATGCGCCCTTCACCTGAAACTCATAGCGTTTCCTGAGAAGATACTGAGAACCGCTGGTGATGACGAGGGCAACGAGGTAGACCAGGATTGCTATAGGGATACTCGCTATTCCAAATATGAATGCGGAGGCAAGAGTGATCCGTTCGATGACAAAAAATTCATGGAACCGTAATCCTTTCTCCCGTGAATAAGACGACAGGGATCGAAATAAATAGAGGTACATCACCAGGAGAATGGCTGCATCGATGATGATGATCAGATAAAATTGAATAGCCAGAAAATGATAGTACAAGGGGAGGATCAACGACAGAGGAAGCCATATAGCAGTCAGGAGTAAAGAAAAATAAATGGAGATTTTTACTCCATATTTTACGGGGATGGTCTGGTAGCCGCCTTTTTTATCTCCTTCGATGTCTCGAATCGCACCCACAAGATTGCTGTTCGTATCATGCAGGAGGAAAACGACGGAGAGCAACCATACATACGGGGGAAGTGAGGAAAGGGAAGCACCGGTAGCAAATATCCCAAAAAAATAAGCAGCCATGGTAACCAACCCTCTATTGACATTACCACTGAGACCATGTGATTTTGAAACGTTCGTATACAGAAACACCAGGAGAGCGACCACAAAAACAAGCACGACATTATAGAAACTTAACAGAAAAGTCAGAAAAAAACCTGCGAACGCAAAGCAGGCACCGACGATGATTGCTTCCTTTGGTTTGATTCTGCCTGAAGGAATGGGGCGATGAGGTTTCTGGATTGAATCCAGTTTTCTATCGAGATAATCTGAGAGGTACAATCCTGCGATCCAGCCCATGATCGGGATGAACAGTACCAACAGTGCTATTGATATCGATGGAAAATTCCCCAGGGCAACGCATGTGCCGACGAGGCTGACCAACCCGCACCATATCACCGTATATAGCCGCATGGTCTCAAGATGCGCGAAGAGTTTTGTTTTCAACAAGGACGAGGACGTCACCTAGACAGCTCCGCTATATACAGGGAATGATAATCATTACATTTAAACCTTTAACATGAAGCAATCCCCATATCATTTATTTGATACAACGACACCTTGAAAAAAAAGGGTAACAATGGATGAAAACAGCGAAGAAATTAAAAAAAGTCTCAGCATTCCAAGCAGCAGGAGACAAAATGACTCGCACCTCGTTTGATAAAACAGCACTGTTATACAATTTTATCGAAAAACGCATCTGGGATGACTATACAAGTGCGTGCAAAATCATTGAAGGGTATTTAACTCTTGAATCAGAAGAAAAAATAATAGACATTGGTGGAGGGACCGGATTAATTGCTAAGCTGCTTCGTAGCAAAAAACAGAACGACGACATCATGGTTTTTGATCTTTCTTGCAGTATGCTGCAAAAAGTGAAGGATCCATCATTGTCTTTAACCCAAGGGGACGCGACAGCCTTTCCCCTGAAAGATGAGACGTTTACCCTGGCGATTCTCATCAATACGCTACACCACATTCCTCAAACCAAACAACAGGTTGCATTGCAGGAGGTTTTTCGAATTTTAAAAAAACAAGGCAGAATATTCATAATCGAGTTATGGTATCCAAAATCGTTTCTAACAAATCTTTTTGTAAAAACCGAAAAAATAATGGTTGGAAAAACCCATCATCTCACTCCCGATAAAATGCACCTTTTGGTACAGGATGCAGGGTTCCATGGAATAAAGGTTTTTTCCCCAAAGAACTATCACTATCGTTATGTCACCACCGCAGTAAAATAACCAGTGATTATCGTTTTTGCTTTCATGGTATTACTCCAGATGGTCAGGGAAATCACGAGAAGACAATTTTAATAAACACCAGCTGGTTTCCTAGCGTCCATCATATGAAAAAGAATATTCTATCCATGCTTGACATTGCTGAGGAAATCGAAGAAATCATCGATCTTGGAATTAAAATGAAACATGAGGTGAAAGCAGGTAAACATTACGATGCTTTACAAGGAAAAACACTTGCCATGATTTTTGATCGTCAATCAACAAGGACCCGGGTCTCTTTTGAGGTTGGTATGACGTTGCTAGGGGGACATGCGATCTTTCTTACCGGTGGTGAGATGGGGATAGGACAACGAGAATCCCCTGAGGATATCGCATACGTGTTATCCAGGTATGTCGATGCGATTGTGTACCGGCCAATCAACACATCCCATTTACAAGAATTAGCTGCACATGCGACAGTACCGGTCATTAACGGACTTGACCGCGAGGAACACCCCTGCCAGATACTTGCTGACCTTATGACGATAAAAGAAAAAAAAGGTCGACTTGAAGGTCTTACCTTTACGTTTATTGGTGATGGAGACGATAATCTTGCACACTCTTACCTCTTAGGATGTACACTGACTGGAATGAATGTAACGGTGGTCTCCCCGAAGAAATATTGGCCAAATGAGTATTATACCACACGATCAAAAGATATTGCTTGTAAGAAAAACCACACGGTGACCATTACTGAGGATATCAACACCATTGCACAAACCGATGTGATTGCAACCGACACTCATGTATCTTTTTGGTTCGACCATGAACGACAACAACGACGGATGGATCTCTCCAGCTACATGGTCACATCAGAGATAATAAAGAAAGCAAAACCAGATGTGATCTTCATGCATTGTATGCCGATGTATTATGGAGAAGAAGTCGCCAAAGACGTTGCGCACGGGCAGAACTCCGTTGTTATTGACGAAGCGGAGAACCGATTATGGGTGCAAATAGCACTGCTAATCATGCTTCTACGGGAACACCCATCCGAAAAAATGCAAGAGAAGAATCTGTAATGTCACATCGATGAAAATCAATACGTAGGAGAATATCAAGAAGTTGAATCCTACTCTCCCGATCTTTTTACCCAGCTGTCTTTGTTGCTCCCCTTGTGAATGGACCAGCAGATAAAAACGAGAAATCGTGAATAACCACAGAAGGACGAAGGGGATGATGAACAGCATGGAAAGAATAGTTTGCGTATAGAGCAGGATCCCAAGAATTCCAGCGATGACGACCATGATGAACGCGACACGTGCAGTGATGCCCACCCCAAACGATGTTGCGTAGGTTCGTACCCCGAATCGTCGGTCACCTTCAGAATCGTGGATTCCTTCGACAAGATCGTGCGCGTCATCCGCAAAATAGGTAAAGGCTATGAGCAGGAGCAATGGGATTACCTGGGAACGATGTATGGAAAGAATACCAAGGAGGGGAACCATAAAAGTCACATCTCCGTTCAGAGGGAGCGCAGACCAAAGCACAATTGCTCCAATCAGGGGGACGACGAGCCATTGCATCGGAGTAAAAATTTCTGAATATGCAGGAAACTTGATTCGTTTCTTAAGATATCTGTTGTGGAACGCCACAAACAACGCAGCCAAGCCAACGATGAAAAAGCACCAGGGACTGATGAGAAAAGCAAAGAGAAACGTGAGTGCCGAGAACAATAATGCGATCATGAAGAAGCGACCTGAGGTGATAGCACCTCGGGGGATAGGGCGGCTGGGGTGAACAATCCGATCGATATCGACATCGGTGATATCATTCCAGATGAGGGCGGCAAAAAAACCGCAATACTGTGTGGCGATTGCAAGGATGATTACTTTAATGATTTCCCAGGTATACAACTGAAAACCATAGAACAACAGAGGTACACAAGCAAACATCATGAAATAACTGATGAGCTCATAAAATGGAAACGCACGCCAGTTAATAAGAAAATAAAATGGATGTTTAAACGGGGATTCTTTTGATGATTCGGTGTTTTGGGGCATGGTCGCCACGATTTTCTTTGTAATGTAATTGAGTGAGACTAAAAAAAGTTTCTTCCTTCGCATCGGTACTATGCTGTTTTCTTCAGATAAAATGCATCCCATGCGATTGGTGCTATCAGGAGGAATGAATCATGGTGCATCTGTTTAAGGATGACGATGGAGGGGTATTTGTCGATGCACCGGCAGATGTCTTTGGAAGCGACGTGTAACTCGCGAACGATGATGATGGTATTCGGTTTTGCCGTCGTAAAGATATGCTCCAGGATACTAGCCTTGGGGTACGAACAGGTTGACACAATGATGACATCGAAGGGTTTAACAGGATATGAGGATCCATCACCTTCGTAAATATTCACTTTTTTTTCCAATCCTTTTTTTTTCAGGACATCCCGTGCTTGCCGTACCGCATCCGGGTCCTTATCGATTCCCACGATCTTTACTTTTCCAAGAGAAGCAAGCTCAATCACCGTGAGAGGGTACGGCCCACAGCCGATGTGCAGAATTTTACTGTTTTCAGAAATGCCAACAGACTCATATTCAGATTTATATTCAGTTGCGATCGCTTTATTATAATGTTCTGCGATTCTTTGATTTTTATAGGACCACACATCCATGATATGCCAAAAATAATTCGAAATGCCTTTAATAGGCCAGACGAAGAATCTTTCTATGATCGGTTGTTTTTCTCCCCGTTGTCGCATATGATGACAGGTCTTCCTTGAAAGTCAACTTTCTCTGGATATATCCCTGCTATTATTTGTATTTATACTTGAATCATGCTTGATGTTGAACCGTGTTGAAGCATATCTTTTTTTCATTGTTACCAAGATAACATTACAGCTGATGCCGACCGCGTTTGCGATTATTATTGCGATATCGATTCGAAGGGCCCCATAGATCAACCAGAGGGACATCCCTAAAGCAAGAAGTAAAGGCATCCCGTAGGAGACATCGTCAAGTTTCTTGGTGCGATATCCCCGAACGATCTGAGGAAAAAACCCTATTGAGGTGATTGCTCCTGCAGAAAAACCTATGACCGTAATCAAATCAATATTCATGGACCGTAATTCATCCAACAAAGTATATTAAGTCTTCCTTATATCCACGCATAAGTTTTTCAATGAATATCAGATGAAGAGAAATATCTCTGGGCCCGTGGGGTAGCTTGGTATCCTTCTAGCTTGGGGTGCTAGTGACTTGAGTTCAAATCTCAACGGGCCCACTGAATCATCATTATCTTGTTGGAAAGATATTACTTCATTACCCTTTTTTCATTTTTCACGATGTTAAGAACAATCTGGGTGTTTGTTTTTTCAACATTATCCATAGAAAGAACACCTTTGATAAACCCGTTTAAATCTTTTCTATCTTTAAAATGTGCAATGATCAATGAATCCCATTCTCCAGTGATGTCATACACGCCACTCACATGTTTATCCTTTGATATTCTTTCTTGCACTTCGATCAGTTTTCCATGGGATATCTTAACATTTATTATCGCGGTCAAATCGTATCCAATTTTTTCTTGGTTTATTAACGGAATATATCTTTCAATTACTTTTTCGTCCTCCATCCTTTTAATCCGATTGGATACCGTCGTCAATGATACGTTAAGTTCTCTTGCAATTTCTCTGTAGCTCTTCCGGGCATTCTCGTTTAATTTTCCCAGTATTTTATCATCTAATTCATCCATACATATGTAAATCTATTGTCAATTTAAATGTTTTTGCCCTCTTTTTTATTTAATTATTGAAATATGTAAATTATTTTCATGAAAAAAAGGTCAATTGACTTAATTTTTCGACAAAGAATATATTAATTATATTTACACCAGTATTATCTCATGACAGAAATCTGTTCAAGATGTCCAATCCCAAATCTGATGCATAGAAATTGCTGCGAATGTAATTTAATAAAAATACGATACTATGAAACTGATTAGGGCACGATGCAAACTATACAACTACATTTTCTTTTAATAAAAAATAGTACCATGAACAATAAAGATCATAAAAAATAAAAAAAAAGAAGGATATTACTTCTTTTTCAGATAGGGAAGGCCGGTTCGTTTGTTGACACCAACGGCATATCCCGGCGGTAATTCACAGGGTGTTCCACTTTTTGGTGATCGTTTACTAAAGAAATAAATCGTTTGCTTCCGTCCGCCTTTGAGCGTGACATCCCTCTTATATAACGTCCATCCTTCGTATATATATGGCATAATTCGTTCCTCGGAACACGAATCATATAAGGACGATTTAAAGTTTCTCTACGCATCTCCAGAAAAAAACTAAGGGGTTTAGTGTTGTTGGATGGGTTGCAAAATGAGCTTGTTTTGATGTTTTTGAAAGATGATTTCATGATCCTCGAAAATCGGGTTTCTCCCGAGAAGAACAGGCAGGTCGTTACGATCGGACACATGGATTTCAAGGTTTTCGTAGGTGTACTTCCGGTCCTCATCATAGATAACCATGGTCAGGACTGATTTGAAAAGAGATGTTTCCCCCGCCGCGGTATCGACACACCCTGCTTTTTCCAGCTTGAGTTTTAGATATTTGGCAATCGCATGAGGGATAACAATAAAATCTCCACCAGAATCAAGCAGGGCATCAATCATGGGGGTCTCTCGTTCTTTAGAGAGAAACTTGATAGGAATTAACGGATAGTTCTTGTATTCGAAGACAAAGGGTGTTTCTTGCATGATTCTATTTAATGTAAATGAATACTGCCAGATAATACTTTTGATATCTTGATGGTATCTTCAGGAAATTTCTGAGCAGGGTACTTCTCATCGGCAGCCCTTAGCACATCCTCAAGGTTCACGCTATGGTCAACGATTTGGTCGTTGAACAACAAAATCCATTCACCCGTGTATTTTTTAAGTATCTCTTCCTGGTCCATCAGCTATCACTTACCGTAATGCGGTATATAAACTTTCGCCATTTCTAGAGGAAAAAACCTATTCTTTTTCCTCGTCGGTCTTCTCAAAAGAAAGGGAGAGAATCGCCCCAAGCAGACCACCGAGGACCAAAACAATGGTGATGGAATAGATGCCGATGTCCGCCCAGACACCATAGCGAAGGCCCCAAGTAATGTAGAGAATTAGTCCTGCGATAAGGACGATGAGAGCAACGATGGTATAGGCATTGATGTTTTTCATGCTTATTTTCATTTTTTTATACCTCTTTTATCATTTTTTTTTAACTTGGATGGGAGCACTGGGATTTGAACCCAGATCGACGGGTCTCTTCGTAGGTCATCGCTCCAGTTATTCATCATACGTCAGATGACCCTCTTGTAATCATACCTAACTGGAGCCCGTAATGATGCCGGGTTACACCATGCTCCCATTATGATAGGTATTACTGTTTCTGTCGTCGCATCCGTTTTTCTCGTCGCATCCGTTTCTTGCGCCATTTCCAGCGCATTTTCCTTCGCTTTTTCCATACTCGAGAACTGCGTTTCATTGGATTTTCCTCTGGTTTGTCTACCTTGCCCCTAAAATAGATAGCTATATTTAACTGTTTAGGAACAAAAAGCTATGGTTTCTCTGCTCTGTCAAGCCACACATATTTACAGCAGGTGCAATACCAGGCAGATGATATCCATTCTTGCTTTCCATTCACCGGGTTTTTATGGCGGAACAATCTGACAAGTTTCAGGTCACAATTTGGGCATTTCCCATCGTACGATTTCTGATAATCCTTTCCACCGATCGGATACATCAATGTATCGGAAGCAACCGTGTAAAGGAAATTACAGTCGGTGCACAGCCAGGCAGTCGGGACCCATTTACGTTTCCCATCCAAGGTCTTGTTTTGATACAACCGGACTGCTTTTGCGCTGCATTTGGGACATTTCTTTTTTATAGGTGACACCACCTCTTATAGTATGCTTGTTCTCTCCTACCTACATCATGTGCAGGTTTAAAAGATTCTCATACAACAGATTGTTTCCTTAAAGTATACTTTTAGAAAAGTGATACAAATGAAAAAAAATGATTTAAGCGGGCTTGGAGGGATTCGAACCCTCGGCCAATCGGTTAAGAGCCGATTGCTCTAGCCTAGCTGAGCTACAAGCCCCCTTGATAGAAAGTATATGGTGTAACATTCGCTATTATTTAGGTTTGACGATGGCATCGTATCGGCTTTGACAGATGAAGTAGGTCCTGAAAAAGGAATATCCTGACCAGATAAAACTCTGGAGTTACTCGTCGATTACCTTGTATCCCTTTTCAGGTTTTATAAGGGAGATGACCAGCGGTGCTGGTTTTCCCTTCTGAGAAGGAATATCCTGCACTTCTTTGACGTTAATCTGGACACCCGGACCTGCTTTTTTCGAATGAATCTCTTTTATTTTTTCAAAAATCAAATCAATCGAAGGACCAACGGTTCGCAGGTCTTCATCGATAATGACGAGGATGTCTATCTCATGAAGTGTTTTCTGAACAATCTGAAACTGCTTGACTTTTCTGGTTTTAAGATCATTCAGGATGCTGTATAGACTAGCAAAGGATGCTGCCGGGAACAACCGACCATCAGGTAGTACCACGCTATCGCTCCTTCTCCCCTCCACACCATCCTTAAGCACCGGGGTATGCAGACCGCAGGGACAGTCATTATCCTCGGCCAGGACTATCCAATCATCCATCCCGGTGTATCGCACGATAGGCGTCGCCTTCCCATACAGTCGCGTCACCACGATATGACCACGTTTTCCCTTTTCCACAGGTTCCCTATCCTCATCTATTGTCTCCACATGGAAATAATCATAGTTGACATGCCAGGTTCCTTCGTCGCATTCAAAAGCGATCGGAGCTCCAAGGGATTCTACCGACTCGTAGGTATTATACATTTTACATCCAAAAGCTTCCTCGACATAACTTCTGGTGTACTGCTCAAGGACAGACCCGCCCACGACAAGGGCTTTGGGGGTGATGTGTTCTCCATAACCTTTTCGTTTATAATACGCTAATTGAAAGAACGTGGCCGGGTAGGAATACATAAGATCAGGTTTGAATCGATCAAGTTGCGTAATAATTTCCTTCATCGGAAGAAAAGCGTTCAACATGATGCGTTTATCCTTACGGTACACCAAGGAAGCTTTGGAATAAAAAAGGTTTTCAACGGTCGAGTCAGCCATATTTGGATTAAAATTACCGATATTTGCTAAGCGGGAGGTCCTCCAATTCAAATGCAGCTGATCAAACATTCGTAAGGTCGCCCCAATCCCACCGGTGAACACAGAAAAATCAGTGTAGATGGAGACTTGTTTTCCTGTTGAACCAGAGGTTGACACGATGCGCGTGTTCTGTTTATTATACCCGCAAGGAAGGATATCGTTCGGAAAATGCTGGACTAGGTCTGGTTTTGAAACAAAAGGGATTTTTGCCACATCTTGTATCCCGGAGACATCCTGAAGACGAAGCCCAGCAGCTTCATACTTTTGATGATAGAGGGGGACTGTTTCTGCATACCGAAATGTCCTTCGCAGCGCTTTATCTCGATATTTTTTGATTTTCTCAGAGGAATATCTTCGCACTCTTGAAGCATCAAAAAGAAAATTCTTAAGAAACGGCAGAGCGGTGCCAGGATTAAGAAACGGATTCATATGTAATCAATTTCTACCCCAATGCAAATATTAATAATATATTTTCTGATTGCATCAAAGCGTGAAATACGCACTGAAATGCCTGAAATGCGGTAAGACCTATTCTGAGAATCAATATATCTGTGCCTGTGAAAACAAATGTGACGCGCTTTTAAAGACCGTCTATGAACAAAAAAAATTCACCATCGATGAGTCTTACCAGGGGATCTGGCGATATCATCAGTGGCTGCCGATACAAAAAATAGACCAACGGCTTGTCGATTCCAGCAGCTCACCGCTTACCTATAAAAGCACTAAACTTGCGGCACATCTTGGGTTGAAGAACCTTTTCATCTGCTTAAACGCGTACCCGCATTGTCATACCGGGTCGTTTAAGGACCTTGAGGCGGAAGTGACCTTCCAGCGAGTCATGAACACATTTGACTCTGGAAAGCCCTTGGTGATGTCCTCCGATGGAAACAATGCGATAGCATTTGTGCATTATTCCAATGTGATCCGGTACCCGATTTTCTTATTTGCAACAGAAGATGCACGTCTGAGACGGATCTGGTCGTTCTCTAAATCCAATCCCTATACCCGGCTTTTCCCCATCGAGGGTGATTACTTTGATGCAATCAACCTTGCCAATCAATTTGCCCATGTGGAAGGGTATCTTTCAGAGGGCGGTTTCCGCAATGTCGGCCGTCGAGACAGCGTCGGAACCATGATGCTAGAGGTGACTCAGCTGCTTGGTCATCTCCCTGATCATTACTTCCAGGCGCTTGGCTCAGGCCCTGGTGCTATTGCAGCCTACGAGGCTTCAGAACGGCTCATCCTTGATGGTCGGTTTGGAAAAAAGCTTCCGAAAATTCATGGTGCTCAAAACTATCCTTTTGTCCCGATGGTCGAAGCATGGGAAAACAATAGCCGGAAAATCGATGAACGGTTCCAAACCGTTTCAGCAAAGCAATTAATCGACCAAACCTTGGCGCATGTGCTGACAAACCGCTTTCCCGCGTACTCTCTCATCGGCGGCATGTATGATGTTCTCCAAGAGACCAAGGGAGAGATGTACAGCGTCACCAACGAAGAAATCGAAAAAGCTCAATTGTTATTTGAAAAACTCGAAGGCATCAGCGTTGTTCCCGAGGCAGGCGTAACCATCGCATCATTACAACAAGCCATTCGCAAAGAAACGGTGTCACCACAGGATTACATTGTGGTGAACGTGACCGGTGGCGGCAGAAAAGAAATCAAAAGAGAACGAATCCATATTGAACCTTATAAATTTACAACGAAAAAACAACAGATAAACCAAAGATCACTCGAAGAAAAAATACAGCATTCAAAGGAGCTCATTCAAGAGTCTCTTCAAACGTATGGGGACAAGGTCGCTGTTGCCTGCAGCTGGGGAAAGGACAGCATGGTCCTGTTGCACTTGGCACGAACCGTGAACCCAGATATCCCTATCTTTTCTGTGTTGACCATCCATAAACCAAAGGAGACCTTTGATTTTGTTGTAAAAGTTATCCAACAATACCACATCAAACCAAATATTTTCATGGTTGGAGACACGATACCTGAGGTGTTTTTGAAAAACAACATTGAAGTCACCCTGTTGCCCATGGACGAGTATCGCCTGGAGGAAGAAAAAATAAAAAAAGAGACAGGACATGAAATCTACTTCGCAGACCCTGATATCTGCTGCAAGCTTCTAAAAGTCGTTCCAGTCCGCTATGCATATACGACGCTTGGATTACGCGCTTGGTTCAGCGGGCTACGAAGCTCAGAGGGGTACACAAGGAAGTATTTAGCTGAAATTGAAAAAATAAGTGAAAGCGAAACGAAAATCAACCCCCTGCTCAGCTGGACTGAAGAGGAGATATGGAAATATATTAAAAACAACAAACTCCCCGCGCATCCCTGGTATAAAAAAAGATATAATGATGGACGAAAAATCCGATCGCTAGGATGTGAACCATGCACGGTCCCTATATTCGACCATGAAAGTGAACGGGATGGCCGATGGAGAAAGACCCTGAAAAAAGGAGGGGAATGCGGCATTCATACCCGTTCATCAGGTGAGAGGAAATGAGAGTCGCAAAAGGGTGTTGGTCTTGGGTAGCACCCCCGCTGCTCGGCAGTGTGCTTTTTTCAGCTCTTGTCATCTGGTTTTCACCATGGTTCCTTATTGGCGCAATCCCTATGATTTGCGTTTTGGTTTTTTTCCTGATCTTCTTCCGGGACCCGGAACGAAAGATCGGTGATGGCGTTATTGCTCCAGCCGATGGAGAAATCAGAGACATTAAAAAAGAAAAAGACCAGGTCCTCATCTCCACGTTCATGGAGGTCAACAATGTCCATGTCAACAGGATGCCTATTGCTGGACGGATCATTAAAATGACGCATTTTCCCGGATATCATCTGAGAGCCTGGAAAAAAGAATCTGATCTGAACGAACGGGTCGTCATCACCATCGACACCTCAATAGGGCAAGTTACGGTTGTACAGCTCGCAGGACTCATCGCGCGTCGTGTGTATCCCTATATCAAAGATGGAGACGTGCTTAAGAAAGGAGACAGAATCGGAATCATCAGACTTGGTTCACGGGTCGATGTGTATCTCCCAGCAGAAAAAATAAAATCGATAAACGTGAAAATCGGCGATCCGGTAAGAGCAGGTGAAGACACCATTGCCTTTTTGAAAGAGGAATGAACAGCGTCACTCTGGTTCTTTGGTTTTTTTTGCTTTTTTCGTAGCTTTTCTTTTTGGTTTGGGTTTCGGTTTTGCTTCTTCTTCGTCAGCTTGGGTCGACTCAGTCGGTGAATCTATAACAGCTGGTTCTTCGGTCGTTCCAGCAGCAGGAACAGAATCTTCTGCTTTAGAGATATACTTCGCATCAATTCGATCTGTGATGTACACATCCTTACCAGCTCGGAAGATCTGTACACCATCTTCTATTGCTTTTTTCCCATCGATACGCAGGATCAACGGAACCTCTGTCCGGACTTTACCTGCCTCAATTGCTTTTTCTATGCTCCCACTGAGATGCACGTTCTTCCGATCAATCGGGTTAAGACCACCCTCAAGGATGATGTCGATTTCTTCCTCAGTCACCGGGTAGAAAAACTCGTCGAGCTCCGCAGGTGGTAAATCATCAAGACGGATGTCAATGGTGTGACCGTAGGTCGCCCTGATCATGCCACCATCAATCTGATACCTGCCTTTCGGGTCGGTGAGTGCGATCGCCTCGATATGATGCTCCCGAAGCCATTGGAATCCTGATCTGCTCACGCCTACTGCTTCAACAAACTCAGAGATATCAACCCAGCCATGGCCATCGACCATAACACCGAGTTTCTCTGGGAAATGACGAAGAACCCCTGCCATGATACGACCAAGGGAATCAAGTTCACGATCACTCATGAGGAATTTTCCTTTCTCTTTGCACACTGGGCATATCTCTCCACGATAATACCCGTGTTCATCACATTTTCCGAGCATAGTTTCACGTTCTGTAATAGTATAAGATGTATAAGTTTTTGTATTCCTTGTTATATTACCCTGTTGGTGGACCAGTGGAACAAGAAGAGATGAAAAAACAGGCCGCGGAAAAAGCAGTGCAATATATCGAAGACGGGATGGTGATCGGCCTTGGGACCGGCTCAACCGTTGAGTTCGCGGTAAAAAAAATCGGGGAGATGGTAAAAGGCGGCTTGAAAATAACAGGGATCCCTACTTCACTAAAGACAAAAAGGTTAGCAACTGAGCTCAAAATCCCGCTGATAGACCTTGATGACCATACGACCATTGACATCACCATCGATGGTGCTGACGAGGTGGATTCCAATCTGAATCTGATCAAAGGCGGTGGTGGCGCGCTGACCAGGGAAAAGATCATTGCGTTTCATTCAAAAAAAGTCATCATCATCGTTGATGAAACAAAGATAGTAAAAGGCCTGGGGTGTGACTCGTTCCTCCCTGTTGAGGTCACTAAGTTCGGATGGTCAGCCACTAAAAAAGCATTGGAAGGGCTTGGGTGCACAGGGGAATTACGTAAGATCATGGATGAGGCGTTCATCACGGATAATCAGAACTACATCATCGATTGTGATTTCGGAAAGATAACAGACGCTGAGGCATTAGAAAAGGAGATCAATAATATCCCTGGCGTCTTAGAAAACGGGTTGTTTATCGGTCTGGCAGATGAAGTCATCGTCGGCAGCAAACAAGGCATGATGACGTTAGAACGACAAGATATCGTGCAATAGATTACATTTTTGTTTTCAGAAGGATGGCTTACACAGATGTTTTTCTCAGAGATGACCGCACGGGATACCTTAAAAAGAACGAAACAAAAAATGACAGAGTACCAGATAGGGATTTTAGAGCAGCTCAACGCAATCGAAGTAGATGCGCATTGGTTCCGTCGTGTGTTCCATACGTTTGCAGCCTCGTTTTTATTTTACTACCTGTTACCAGACGAGAAATGGATTAATCTTGGAAAAATTGTCCTCCCGATCATCATCGTAGCATGTATGGCTGTGGTCGAATATCAACGGATACGAGGCGGTCTTGATCACCATCGGTTCTTTGGCCTGCGGAACTATGAGAAGAAACGACCAGCGAGCTATCTGTATTTTGGCATCGGTGTTCTCGTATTGTTTCTGTTGTTTCCCCAGCAGATAGCGATCCCCTGCATTCTGTGCGCGTCGTTCACCGATCCGATCATCGGTGAATCCCGGTATTATCTTGGGAAAAAACGCGCGTATCTCATTGGTTTTGTCGTTTCACTGTGTTTCTTCCTGGTGAGCTGGTACCGCGCAGACTGGTGGATATTACTCCTTGTGTGTTTGCTAGGTGCCACCGGGGTGCTGATCGGTGAGGCAAAGAAACTCAGATTTGTTGATGATGACCTTATGATCCAGATGCTCCCTGCTATCCTTCTGCTGTTGCTATGGCAAGGATGTGTAGCTCTAGGTGTGAATATCTTACCGCCAAAGATGATCCTTCCGCTATGATAGAAAAGGAAAAGATGATGAAGACCTCGACCAACCGAAGAAATGAATCAGCTCAGAAGCTGCTGCTACGCTTAGAGTTATGGTTTGCACCATTGCTTCTGGTCGTCCCTCTTATTGTATCGTTGGTTTTTTTAGGGGATTGGTATGTGAAAGGATTTATTGGAAGGTCTGCAAGCTATGATGGAGAATTGTTCCTCGGATTGCTTCTGTTAATTGGTAATCTTTTGTTTGATATCCCCTTTTTACGATCACTAAGGATGCAAAAGAAAAAACAATGACCGGTATTATTTTGCTTTGTTTTTTTTCGCTCGTGCTAGGTGACGATACACAAAATACAGACACCCAATGATAATGAGGATAATGATGACGATGTCAAGTCCTTCAAGATACTGGCTTACTTCATCCCAGTGTTGTCCTAAAAGAAATCCAAGATAAGTAAGGATGGCGTTCCAAATCGTCGCACCAAGGATGGTGTATACTGTGAATTTTTTAACATTCATCTTTCCGATACCGGCGATAAGGGAGATGAGATGGCGAACGACAGGGACAAGCCGGGCGATGAATACCGTAAGCTCCCCTCGTTTGTTGAACCATTCCTCGGTTTTTTTGATATCCTCAGTATCAACCAAAACGTATTTTCCATATTTTTCAACGAGTCTATGCCCCCCGGTTTTTCCGATATAATAAAAGATGAGAGAACCAGTGATGCTCCCCAAGGTACTAGCGATGATAACGAATATAAAATTAAAAGACCCTTGTGCCACTAAAAATCCTGCGAACGGCATGACAAACTCAGAAGGAACAGGGACGACCATGCTTTCCAGCATCATCAGGAAAAATATTCCAGCATACCCCAAGAGAGAAATGGTTGAAAGAGCAAAGCTCCCGATAACTGCAAAAATTTCTGTGAGGAATGACATAGGATGCCAAGGAAAATCATGTAGGCCTATTTATACTTCGTTCTTTCATTGGCGGTGAACTAGAGTCGATCAGTAAAAAAAAAATTATTTAATGAAACGTGACGTCAAAAGCAGAGGTAACACGCAGAGACTTGCTATAAAGGAAAAACCAATGAGCGTTATGACCACGATACTGAATTGATGGAGTGAGGGAATATTAACAGCAAATGTCGCAAGCAAGGCGACGCTGGTTGTTGTTGCAGCTCCTACCAGTGACCACCCTGTTGTTTCAATAGTGATTCTCACTGCCTCTGTCTTCGATACTCCTTTTGCTATCTCTTCTCGTACACGTTGTGTGGTCTGAATACTATAATCGATTCCTGTTCCAATCATTATCGAAGCAACCGTGATATTGACGATAGACAGTGGTATATCAAGCATCACCAGCGCACCTGGTTCCCATGCTATTACCACAAGAACCGGGATGAGTGACAGAAGTCCGATACCAATGGAATTAAACCCGATGATCAAACATGCAAGCACCAACAACAACGCAATCAAAAGAGAGGTCGCCTGTGAGCTCATGATCTGTTTATTGATCTCAACACTGACAACATCCTGACCTGCAAGGACGGAGACACGACCATTTTGCGGGATGATAGCGCTTTGTGCAATTTCATCTATTGCCGTGATAAGTTTTTCCAATGTCCCCACGCTGGTTCCAGCAGGGAAGGAAACAACAATAATCGTCTTTGAATATTGATCATCGACGATCCCTTTTTTTGCGATTTTATCAAGAATAATGGTGTTGACTCCGATAAGCTCAGAGATTTTTTCAATTATCTTGCTTCGTTCTAACACGTCATTAATCTTCTTGATTTCATCAGCGATCGAATACGCAGACCCACCAGCAGCTCTAATCTCCTCTTCCATGGTATAGATCGCTTCGATGACTTCAGGATATGTCAAACCCTGGCGGTCTGTTTCAATGTACAATGCATTGAAGTTCGTACCACCACCAAAATTCTTCGAATACTCAAGGAGTTTTTCCACCTCAGGGATACCTTGTGGTGCCATATCGAGATAGTTGACATCGGTTTTCACCTGAGGAAGCACTATTATGGAGAGAACAACGAAGAAACAGGCGACAGCAAACAGCTTCTTTCTGTAATCAACAAGGAATTTGGCGAAGCGTTTCCACTGATGCATCGTCTCATGTTTCTCAAAATGCAGGACGAGACAGAGACAGGGGACAAGGATTGTCGCAGAGATAAACGCAAACATGATACCTATTGCGCATCCAAAACCAAACGTGACCATCGGCGGCATATTTGACGTCATCAGGGAGCCAAATCCGATGATCGTCGTAAATGCACACATGAACACTGCTTTTCCGGTAAGCCCCAGGGTTCGTTCCACTCGCTCAATTTTATCTTCAACGGTATGTTCTTCCGCAAATCGATTCGCAAGGTAAATCGAATAATCCACCCCAAGTCCAAGAAGCAATGCCGCAACAGCAATCGAAAGAATAGTAAGCTCAGGTTGGATTATACCTAAAACCCCAAAAGTAAGGAGAAGCGCGTAACCCAGCGGTAAAAATCCAATGATGAGACCTTTGAGGGTTCTATGAAAGAACAACAGAACACATGCGACACCAATAGCTGCCAAGGGAAACACGATTGTTAAAGATTGGAGTGTCTGCTCTTTCATCGCCTGTTGCATCGCAAGCGAACCAGTCACAGTCATCGTCGAATACCGAGCTTCTTTCACAATAGCATCTTTTACATTTTTAAGGATCTGAAGAAACTCTGCGTTATCAGAGAGCTGGAAGATGATAACCGCGACCTTATAGGAATTCAGGAAAAGGACCCCTTGTCGTGATTGGAGACGCGCCATGTAGGTGTTGATGAGAGCTGGATCATCAGGGATTTCGTATTTGCCTGTCCCGCCAAGACCCTCAGGAAGAGCAGGTTTTGCGTTTTCCTCTTTGATAAGCTGAGCGATGCTACTCACCGAAAAAATGCCATCGGTTTTCCCTTTGTCAAGCTCATAGGTGTTTATCTTTGTGGTCACCCGGTCCATTTCATGTAAAATGTATGGGTCACGGATGTCATCTGCCTCGATATAGATGATGATGGTAGATCCTATCTGGAATTCCTGGTTGATCTTATTCCATAACTGTACTGTTGGATCATTTTGAGGTAAAAAGGTGGTAAGATCGGACTGCATATACACGTTACGAACCTGCAGGCCGATAATGATGGTAATAATTGTATACACAAGCAGAATCGTTTTTGGTCGTTTCACCAGGATTTTTGCAAGGGAATGTGCTATCTTCATAACCCGCCCTCCTGATGATCCATGGTGATTTGCACATATTTCGTTCCATTCGTTTCCGCAGCTAGACTTGCAATCTTATTCAGCCGTGATTCGATGATTTTTACCCGTCGGCGGAGGAGAACAAGCGGTGAGACCGCGCAGTAGAGATACGGGTTTTTCCCGATGCTTGGTGTTTTTATTTTTTGTCGGTAGACGACTTTTTGTGCATACATCTTTGAAAGAAGCTCCCTAACGGTGCTCGGATGCAGTTTGGTTCCAGAGATGATTTCATCGCTGCGTGCCCCGTTTTTTCGCAGCAAGTAGACGTAGATACGAGATTCTGCCCTGGAGTCAAGTAATTCGTGGACTGCAGTCTCAATGTTCTTATCAATAGGTGATCGGGGTCTACTCATGAAAGCGCACCAATTTATTTTAAATTTTATATAAAAAAAGTTGTTTTGTCAGTTTAAATACCTTTCCATTTTGTCGTCTCCCACCCGACAAAACATTTTATCGGCTGAAAGACGATAAAAATACAACCTATGCAAACATTTATTTCCCCCCATCACCTCCCGTTAACATCGACAGCATGGATGAAAAAACCAGGGTGACAAAAGACATCGTAATGTTTGAGGAAAACATCAAACAAATACGCGAAACAACAATGACAGACAGACAGAAAAAAATCCTCGAACTTGCCTCGCAATACTATGAAGATACAAAATATTATGCAAGCAAAAAAGACTACTTCACCGCGTTTGGCTGCATCAACTACGCCCATGGGCTTCTTGATGCCATCCTCAAAACAGAACACCAAAGAGGAGAGTAATATGAAAGTAAAAGGAAGCATAGAAAAATATTATCATTACGCTTTTCCCATGCAAACGGTCCTTGTCACCAGCAACGATGAAGCCGGGAAAACAAACATCATCACCCTTGCCTGGCACACCCCGATCTCACGCAAACCACCATTGTATGGCATTTCGATTGCCCCGAAGCGACACTCCCATGCACTGATTGAGAAAAGCAAGGAATTTGTCATCAATTTCATCCCGTATTCTCTGGTTGAGGCTGCACAGTTCTGCGGGACCCACTCCGGTAAAACAACCGATAAGCTCTGTAAAACCGGAATCACCCTTGCACCATCTCTGAAACTATCCACACCTCTAATCAAGGAAGGATACGCCCATCTGGAATGCAAATTAGTAGAAAGTATTCCGCTTGGCGACCATACGCTTTTTATTGGCGAAATACTCGTAGTCTCAGCTGATGAAAACGCATTCAAAAACGAACTGCTCAGAACAGACCTTGTCCATCCCTTGTACTACATCGGGGAAAACGCGTATACGACGCTTGATAGGGTAAAAAGGAAAATATTCTAGCTGAAAAAAAGCTGCAGCTCAGCATCCACATTAATCCCTAATATCTGCTGGGCGTTGCCCTGATTGACACTAAGTTCAAGAAAACGATTACTTCCGATGGTGAAGAGAAGGTCTCCTGGCTTTGCATATCCGTACGAGGACACAAACGGAATCTGCTCCCATCGACGGTCACCAGCGACCACCGTGATTTTTTTCTGCTCGACCTCACCAGGTAAAATATCACAGGGGATGTTTGTTATCAGATTTCCAAACCGATCGACATAAATCACTTCCCCAACGACCCGGTCGCCGTGATGCTCCCCTAAATCGAACTGAAGGTCAACAAAATGCTTTGTCGGTGTACCGATCTCACCAAAGGGGACTCCCCGTGCGATATACGCGGCGACCGGCGCGAAGATATCACGACCATGGAAGGTGCGGGATAACGGATGGATCATGTATTTAGGGTTCGTGATCTCATAGACAACAAAGTCTCCCAGAAGGCGCGCGGTCGGCAAGAGTATCCCATTATCCGGACCGACCAGGATCTGTTTTTTTGTCGTGACAATCAAACCTTTCCGTTCCGTACCAACACCAGGGTCGACCACCGCAACATGAATTGTCCCCAGAGGAAAAAACGGTGCGGTTGCCCACAGGATGAACGCACCTTCTCTGATATTATGCGGTGAAACCTCATGTGTGATGTCAAGAAGCCGCGCATCAGAAATACTTGATGCGACCCCTTTCATCTGCGCAACATATCCATCCTTGGTGCCGAAATCCGTAAGAAACGTAATCCGTCTCATGTCTCCAACCTTTGCGACGATCTCTGCTCAGTATTGTTGTTCCATTCATTAGTCTTATTGACCACTTTTTTCTCACGACCTAACCAAAACTATATATGGGAGAAGCGTGTATAATATTAAAGATTGGAGAAGTAAGAAGGAATGGAGTCCGGAGAGATGAGTTATAAAAAAACAAGTGTCGCAGAGGACATTTGGGAACAAAACGCTCAGCGAAGTATGACCTGCCCTCAATGTAAAGGGTTTTTGACCATCGTCCAGGTTGATCCCATTGACGAAACAGATAACGCGTACACCCCGTACAGGACTGTTGTTGAATGTTCTAGCTGCTCTTATCGTATGGTCACCGAATCGTTCACCATTCTTGGAGGAATCAAGGATTTCGACAATGAATATGTTGAGATCGGCAGCTGGGGACCAAGCGGCAGTCGGGTGCTCTCACGCTTTAAGCACTCGATCAGTGTCAACCTTCTCAATGAACTAAAAAAATCACAAGAACTCGTGGAATTCTTAATCGTCAATGAACACGTCGTTCAGGTCATAGGATAAACACACTAATAAAAAAAGAAGAATGGACCCTCACGACTACATCATTTTAAAGGCCAACAGGTTTGTTTATAGAATGTTTTTAATAAATAGTTCATAAACCAATAATTGGTAAAGGAAAAAAGTCAAATAAAGAACCAAACATTATAGTCCTGTGAGACTCATGACGAAAAAAGCGGTTATTTTAGCGGCTGGCGAAGGAAAACGGCTCAGGCCGTTCACCGAGACCATGCCTAAAGTCATGCTCCCCGTTGCCAACAAACCACTACTCGAATACGTGTTTGACGCCGCCAGAAAAAGCGGAATTGAGGAAATCATCGTCGTCGTTGGGTACAAAAAAGAAGTCATCATGGAGTATTTCAAAGACTACAAAGACATCAAAATAACATACGTCATCCAAGAAAGACAACTCGGGACTGCCCATGCACTCCTTCAGGCAAAAAAACACATCAAGGATTCCTTCATTGTTCTGGCAGGGGATAACATCATTGACCCAGGCAGCATTGCAAAGCTCCTCAAAGACCAATCAGAATATTCCCTGCTCATAAAAGAACACCCGCATCCCTCCAAATACGGGGTCGTATTTATCGAAAACCGAAACATCAGACGCATTGTTGAAAAACCAAAAGAAGATGTTGGCAAATACATCTCCACCGGAATCTACAAACTCCCCCGCTCTGTCTTCACCGACCTTGAACACTGCTACGCGGAGGGAGTTCACGCGCTGTCATCTGTCATCCAAACCCTGGTAGACAAAGGAAAACATATCAACACCATTCTAGCAAAATCATGGATGGACATAGTATATCCCTGGGACCTCATCACTGTCAACGAAGCAATGATTCAGACGACAAGTGAATCCACCAGCGGCGTCATCGAAAAAAACGTTACGATAAAAGGCAGGGTATCCATTGGAAAAGATACGAAAATCTACGCAGGCTGCTACATCGTCGGTCCAGTGATCATCGGGGATAACTGCGAAATAGGACCCCATGCGTGCATCTTCCCATCCACCAGCATCGGCAAAAACACTGTGATTCATCCGTTCAGCGAAATAAGAAGCAGCATTATTATGGATGATGTTCACATCGCATCAAGTTCACATATCTCCCAGTCCATCATCGGCAAAGGATGCATCATCGGGGATAACTTCTCGACAATAACAGGGAAAACGATGATAGAAATCGACGATGAGATCAAGAAACTAGAAACACCGATAGGAGCCATGGTCGGAGAAGACTGCATCATCGAAAGCCACGTCGTGGTTGACCCTGGAAAGATCATCGGCAGAAAATGCAGGATTTCCCCCATGAAACATATCATAAAAAATATCCCAAGTGAAAGTAAAGTGATGTAACGTGTGCGGAATCATAGGTTATGCAGGTTTTCGTGACGCGCGGACCGTCTTACTCGATTCATTAAAACGACTTGATTACCGGGGGTACGATTCAGCGGGCGTCGCCATCATCGATAAGAAACTAAAAGTCTACAAGGAAGTAGGCGAGATAGCAAACGTAGAAAAAAAAATCCCGCTGCTCAAAGGAACCACCGGGATCGGTCACACTCGATGGGCGACCCATGGGGGTGTTACCAAAGAAAACGCTCATCCGCACCTTAGTTGTGATAAAAAAATCGCAATCGTCCATAATGGGATCATCGAAAACTTCAGCACACTCAAAGAAGACTTAAAAAAGAAGGGACATAAATTCATCTCCCAAACAGACACAGAGGTCATTGCGCATCTCATTGACGAACTCTACAAAGGAAACCTCGAGGATGCAGTTGCCGCTACCGTAAAAAAGATCCAAGGATCCTATTCAATTGTTGCCATCAGTCAAGATGAACCTGGGAAAGTCGTTGGAATCCGAAAAGAAAGCCCGCTGGTCATCGGCGTGGGAGACAGCGAAAACTTCCTTGGTTCAGACATCACCGCGTTTCTCAAATACACCAATCGTGTGATGTTCCTCAACGATGGGGAACTCTGTGTCATAACACCAGACGCCATCAGGGTGTATGACAAGAACAAGAAAATGATCAAAAAGAAAGAAGACCTCATCACTTGGGATATAAAAGACGCGGAGAAATCAGGCTTCCCTCATTTCATGCTCAAAGAAATCTATGACCAACCAGACACGGTCCATCACGTCCTCAGAGGGCGCATCTCAGAAATCGAAGAAACAATCACGTTCCCTGATCGTGTTGAAAAGCTCCTCAGTCCTGAAATTGCTTCTATTCACATCGTTGCCTGCGGTACTTCATTTTATGCTGGTATGATCGGGAAATACCTCATCGAACAGCACACCAATATACCAGTGTTCACAGAGCTAGCCTCAGAGTACCGATATTTCGGGACACGAAACGAGTCCTCACTGGTCATCGCGATCACCCAGTCCGGTGAGACCGCCGATACCCTAGCAGCATTACGAGAAGCACAGATGTCAGGATGCAAAACACTGGTCGTGACCAACGTTATCGGCAGCACCGCAACTCGTATCTCCGATGGATACATCTTACAGCAGTCAGGCCCGGAAATCGGCGTAGCCGCAACCAAAACATTCACCTCACAGATCATTGTCCTGTTCCTCATTGCCCTCAAAATTGCGTTGCGTCAAAAGATGCTTGGCTCCGATGAGCTGTACAACAACATCTTCCATCTGAAAGAACTCCCGCGACATGTCCGAGACGTCCTACAGCGAAGCAATGACATCATCGCTGTCGCAAAACACCTCAAGGACGCGAAATCCGTGTTTTTTATCGGCAGAGGCATCAACTATCCGCTCTCCTTAGAAGGTGCGTTGAAGCTCAAAGAAATCTCCTACATCCATGCCGAGGGGTTTGCTGCTGGTGAGCTGAAACATGGACCGTTCGCCCTGCTGACTAAAGAAACCCCGGTCGTCGCAATCGTCACCAAAGACGAAACCTATGAAAAGATCCTTGCCAACATCGGTGAAATAAAAGCACGAGGATCCAAAGTGATTGCCATAGCTGAAGACAAAGACACAGAAATCGAAAACCACGCTGACTATGTGCTTCGCTTCCCTGCGGGCTCTCATGTGCTGCCGTGCATCCCTATCACCGTTGTTCTCCAGTTACTCGCCTATCATGTGGCTCATCTCCGAAAATGCCCGATTGATAAACCACGGAACCTTGCAAAATCAGTAACCGTTGAGTGAGGCAGAAAAACCATGAAATGTGTGATTCTTGCGGCAGGCGAAGGAAACCGGATGCATCCTCTCACGTATACCAGGCCAAAAGTGATGCTTCCGATCGCAGACAAACCAATCCTTGAATGGAACCTGCTCAATGCTCGTGCAGCTGGTCTGAAAGAATATATTTTTATCGTCAGTTACAAAAGTGAGATGGTACGAGAATATTTCGGAAATGGAAAACCATGGAACGTAAAGATCAGCTACATCAATCAGGGAAAAGCCATGGGGACTGCTCACGCCATCGGAACGGTCGAGCCGTTCGTCAATGATTTTATCACCCTCTGTGGTGATACGATTTTTGGTGCCAGCGATATTAAAAAAGTCGCCCAGAAAGGAACCAAGATAGGATTAATCCAGATGGATAATGCAACGGAGTATGGTATCGTAGAGCTCAAGGGAAAACACTTAATCAAGATCTCTGAGAAAATGGAGCATCCATCATCCAACGTCATCAACGCAGGTATCTACCATTTCAACAAAAAGATCTTTGACTTTATTCGTAGGACGGCAAAATCACCAAGAGGCGAGTTTGAAATTACTGATTCCATCAATAAGATGGTAAGTAAAGAGCCAATGGAGGGCGTATTCCTTAAAGAATGGCGAGATGTCGTCTACCCGTGGCATCTCCTTGATGCAAACGAGGAGATTTTAAAGAAGTTGAAGACAAAAATTCAAGGCACTGTTGAGAAGAACGTGACATTAAAAGGAATCGTAGTCGTCGGAAAAGACACGGTTATCCGTTCAGGCACCTACATCGAAGGCCCGGTCGTCATCGGAAATAACAGTAAAATCGGACCAAACTGCTATCTCAGACCCTTTACTACTATAGGGAATCACTGCCATGTGGGAAACGCCTGCGAAGTAAAAAACTCCATCATCATGGACCATAGCAACGTCCCCCATCTCAACTACGTTGGTGATTCCATCATCGGACAGCACTGTAATCTTGGGGCAGGCACCACCGTTGCAAACCTCAAACTTGATAAAAACAATATAGCGGTCGTACTCAATGGAAAAAAAATTGATTCCAAACGACGGAAACTTGGGATGGTTATGGGAGATAATGTACAGACAGGGATTAACTCCATTATAAATGTTGGAACGATGATTGGTAACGACGTGTTTATCGGTCCAGGTGGATTTGCGAAAAATGAACTCAAACCATTCTCACGAATCTTATAAAAAAACATAATCTTTCTCCCCAGTTATTTAATATATACCATTGCTACTATCGCTTTTTTAATATGTCGTTGATTGCAAGAAAATCACTTCTCATTACTGTCTCAAAAGTCATTGCTCAATTCGTTGGTTGGATAGGTTTAGCGGTATTGGCAAAACTCTGGGGAGGGTTTGCACCAGAAGCCATTGGAATCATCGGTTTTGCAATGTCATTCATCGCTATGTTTGACCTCATAGCAGACCTCGGGTTTTATCAGGCTCATATAAAAAAAGTGTCTGAAGGAAAAGACCTGGGGACCTGCATTGGCACCTTTGCAGCGATTAAAATATTATTGACCTCCTTGATGGTCGGAGTGGTTCTGTTATCTATTTTCATCTGGAAAAACGTATTTCATAACGAGTTCTATGATGCGACGACTGAATCAGTTGTTTTCGTCATGCTCATATATTTTGTTCTTGCAGACCTTACACAAATAGCAACAGTGACCTTTGAGGCAAAAAAAGAAATCGCAAAACGAGAACTCACCTACATCTTTGAATCAATAAAAACACCAATGATGATCCTCGTCGCAGTTGCAGGAGTCGGAACCTTGGCTACCATCCAACCTGCTATCCAATGGCCTGATTTCCTCGGTCCGCTTCAGAAATTCCTTGCGAGCCACGCGGTTGGATCTCTCGCTATGACCTATGTGTTTGCGATTCTCGCATCATTTGTTGTCGGTCTCTGGTTATTAAGAAAATATCCGATTAAAAAACCCAGATGGGGGCTAGGAAAAGAGTACACAGCCTTTGCTCTACCGATTATGTTAATTTCGGTTATCGGTGTTATTTCTGTGAATATAGATAAGATTATGCTTGGATTTTTTTGGACATCCACAGAAGTTGGTTACTTTTTTTCGATGCAGCAGATCATGCAGATGTTAATGATTCTTCATGTCGCTGTTGGAACAGTTCTGTTTCCAACGTTTTCAGAGTACCATACAAAAAATGATTTTCAGAAAATCATGGAAGCAGTATGTATGTCAGAACGATACATCTCTATGGTGATGGTACCACCCGTTGTCGTCTTTATCGTGTTTGCTAATCCGGTCATTGGTACTGTTTTAAGCAATGCGTTTTACCCGGCAGCATCCACCCTCATTGTTCTTTCAATCTACGTTTACATTTTAAGTTTGACGAGGCCCTGCTTTGCGTTGACGAGTGGGATTAATAAACCGATTATCGGAGCAAAAATCGGATCTGTCATGTGCATAATCAATATAGTATTAAATTTCTTGCTTATACCAAAAGATGGATTACTTTCATCGTTTGGTATCAACGGTCCACTTGGTGCTGCTGTTGCCACGGTCACTGCGGGCTTTGTGGGGTTTTTTTGGTTTAAGTTTACCGTAAAAAAATTGATTGGCGTAAAGATGGTATATAGTCATATCCCACGTCATATTATCGCAGGTTTTGTGATGGCTCTAGCCTTGTATTTTTTGAGCTATTCCATTCTAACGATTCGATGGTATCTGCTTATTGTCTTCGCGTTCATAGGGTTAGCTGTCTATCTTGGGGTTTTATACGTTTTGAAAGAATTTAATAAAAAGGACCTAACCTTCTTCCTCAATCTGTTACAACCAAAAGAAATGTTGAATTATATTAAATCAGAATTAAAAGAGGAAAAAGAAAGCTTGGAAAAAAAATAGACGAGATGTGTTTATCAGACCATCTTTTTACTTCCTCTTTGGGATTTAGCATAATTAAATGATTGGTTTTTTCGTATTTCATATCGGATTAAGATGGTGGTCATATAAAGCTGTAATGTTAATTTTTCTATTTTATTATTGAATTTATTTTTTTATCTCCATCACACAGAGATACTTTCGTTTGTTCCATTTTGGTTTTTTTTCTTTGAAATAATTTAATTCTTTTTCTGATTGGACCCATAAACCTTCGACAAGTTCCTTCATGAAAAACAAATGAACAGATGAAGCGATAAAATGTTTAAATTCCTCCGCATAGAGACTTTTTGATATTTCATCATTTCTTTGTCCAAGGGGGAATGTGAGAATGAACAATCCGTTTTTTTCAAGAAGATCATTGATCACCCGGTTTATATTACGAAATGCATAGGATGAATACTGTTTTTCTAAAAGGCCCGTAGGTTTCACATAATCTGGATTATCGCCCCCATCTGAATCCATATGTTCAAACGTGGAGATAGAATAAATGAAGTCATAACGATGTTTTGTTTTGAATGTGTAGATGTCTTCGTTAAAGACATCATAAGCTTTTTCGTATTTATCAACTGTATCTTTTTCTTTGAAATCTCGAAATGTGTCATAGTAATGTTTTGTGACATTTCCTATCTCTAATGTGCGTTCATGAGGATATGAATCTATATAATAACGGATGACTGGAATTTCTATGGTTCTTACCTTTCTCCAAAAACAATTATAGGAATGGAAAAAATATTTTAAGGGAACGTTCTTGAATTTGAAAGTTCTCTTTTTAAAAGGTCTTCTCACGGCGGCTTCAATAAGTTTAAACATCATATTTTTCGACGATCCTTTCGACTTTTTCATCGATTTTGTTTGTTATCATTTTATAGAAGCCATATAACATTCGAGGTATTTTTGCTTTAATGTATTTTGCTCGTTTCCAATGATGTAATGCCTCAAGCCATTTTGGATTTGTTGATTCTATCCATTTTTTATCAAGACGAGATACCATGAGAAATGTATGATCTGTACAGAAATATGAGCTAATCTCAGGATCAATATATTTCACAATTGCTTTTGCAGTGATTTCCATTCTTGTATCCATATTTTTTTTATCATATATTTTTAGATCAGGTTTTTTAAAAACCAATGCGGTTCCTTTCTTTTTTTGATCAGAGGTATATCGTTCTCCTTCAGTCATGTAACAAGTATGATATGTTGTAGAAACCGTCCCATAAGTATATCCATTTTTTTCAACAACATCCCTAAGAATAACATCGATAATTCTCCAAGCATAATCATTATCTACATGATAGTTTTTCACTGCATCTTTGCGAATAATCCAAGGACCACCTAAAGGTCGTTTTTTAAGGTTTGTGGTTGTAGGATCTTCTCGTTCAAACTCATAATGAACAATCCGTTTACTTCCAAAGTAATCGTATTTATCCTTGCATTTTATCATTTCATTATACCAACCTTTAGTTGGGATTTTCGCGCAATCAATAAATACGAACCAAGGGGTGGAAACACGTTTGATAAGCATTTCCCAACATTTTCCTAAAGTTAAATCTGGAAAAATTTCAATGCTCACACGAGGATATGTCTTTAAAATATCTATTGTTTTATCTTTTGAACCACCATCGATAACAAACAGTTGTCTAATAGGCACTTCTTCAAACATTGTGTCGAGCGTTTTTTCTAGGTATTTTTCTGCATCTAATGTCATCATGATCGCATCAACTGATTCTGTATTTGGATCTTCTTTCAATCGATCAATATTTTTATAGCTACCCAACATTATATAATTCCCTCCATTTTTAAATCAGCATCAACCATTTTTTGTATAAGAGTTTTAAAATCGGTTTTTGGTTTCCATTTAAGGATTTTTTGTGCTTTTGATGAATCCCCAATTAGTGACATTTTTTCTTTTAATTTATATAATTCAGGCGAACAATAAATTAGTGTTTTGTTGGTTTTTTTCTCGATACCTCGTTCATTGAGATCTTTCCCTATCCATTCTAACGAAATTCCTGCATGACTAAATGCATAAAAAATATATTCACGTATTGTATGTCCAGTACCAGTTGCAACTATGAAATCATCAGGGCGTTTTGACTGAAGCATCATCCACATTGCTTCGACATAATCTGGTGCATATCCCCAATCTCGAACCGAATCAAGATTACCTACCATGAGTTTTTCTTGCTTCCCAGACAATATTTTCGCTACTCCACGAGTTATTTTCCGTGTAATAAAATTTTTCCCCCGTCGCGGGGATTCATGGTTATACAGAATACCATTCCATATTTTCATCCCATATTTTTCACGATAATATATTGCACAATAATACGCAAATAGTTTTGCGATTGCGTAAGGAGAATCTGGATTAAATTTTGTATATTCATTTTGCGGGCATTGTGATGGAGACGACCCAAATAACTCCCGAGATGATGCGTTAAAAATTTTTGCATCACATTTTGAGTCATGGACTGCTGAAAATACTCGTAATGAACCTAAGGCATTTACATCAGCTGTTTCTAAAGGTGACACGAAGGAAATTTGTCTATCAGATTGTGCAGCAAGATGATACACTTCATCTGGTTGAATTTCTTGGAGTATTTTAATAAGTGAAGGGTAATCACAAATATCTCCATAATGAATCGTAACTTGATTGACATCATAATGCTCGTCGAGAGAAAGCACTTGAAAATGAGAGGTTGCTGATGTCACAGATTTTTGGACGAGCCCATGAACCTCATACTTTTTATTTAGAAGTAATTCGGTAAGATATGAACCATCCTGACCAGTTATTCCAGTGATGAACGCTTTTTTCATGGAGTTATCCAACCTTAAGGACGAAAGGACTAGAAATAATAGAAATATATAGATAACTGTCGTTTATTTTCAATAATTCTTTTAATTTTTCCCATACTCTGTGTTTTAATATTGAATCAACGACCTTATTATCTTTTTCTTTCAAGATAGAAAATATGCGTATTAATTTTCTATTTTACAACCGACTTTAAATCCTTTTTCACCAACTCAACCTCAGGTAATGGGAAAATAAAACATCCTCCTTTCTCAAGATATTCTTTTTCACGCTCTAAGAACTCTTTTCTAAAATGCCATGGAAGTACAAGATAATAATCAGGGTTACACGCTCTTGAAAAATCCTCGGAGAAAATGAGGATGTGGCTCGCTGGAGTCCAATGTCCGTTTTTCAAAGGGTTTTTATCAGCGGCAAACGAAATAAGCCGATAATCAATACCGCAAAACTGAAGGAGTACATTTCCTTTGGTAGACGCACCATATAAGTGTACTGTTTTTCCTTTCTTTTTTTCTTTGCATAAAAAGGTATACAATATTTCACGTATTTTCGATATACGATCATTGAAATCCTTAAAAGGCTTTACAGAATCAAACCCTTGTTTTTTTTCCTCATTTAAAATCTTAGTCACTTTATCAGTACCATCAGGGTATTTTGCGTTTTTATGACAGACAGAGAGTTTGAAACTACCGCCGTTGATGTCATTGAATGCAACATCAAAAACTCTCAGGTCATTTCGTTCCATCATCCATACGATTTGTTTCAATGTATAATATTCCAGGTGTTCATGACAAATAGTATCAAATGCGTTCATTTTAATCATCGTTGGCATATAGGACTGTTCTAACACCCAGATACCGTCTGGGTGAAGTATCTCTTTTATCTCAGAGACGAACGACATGGGGTTTTCGAGATCATAAAACATAGCAATAGAGGTAATAATCTTTGCTTTACCGGTAGGGTGCACTTTATCAAAAGCTCGTTTGGAAAAAAAATCAGTGACTAAAACAATATTATTTGGGTAATGAATCTTGAATTGCTCCCCACCAGGGTCTATTCCAATCAGTTTCATTTCTTTTACAGTATATGATTTTAATAACGTTCCATCGTTGCTTCCTATATCAAGAACGATATCATCTTCCTGCAAGTGAGCAAGCTGCTGAGCATCCAACGCAATTTCTTTTAAATGATTACTCATCGTCTGATTCAATCCAGATAAATATCCATAACTTGTTCCATACATTTCACACAGAGGAACGCTATGTGCTAATTGGAGCAGCCCACAAGCATTCTCCCCATTGCATTTCACAAGTTCAAGCGGTGCAGACGGAGGATCATTTGTCCCAACAACAGGGAAGCGCCCTGATAATGCTTGAATTCCAAGGTTAATAACAGGAATTAAATCGGTATTTTTACATATACGGCAGTGAGTTATTTCATTAATTGCCATGCATTTTAACTCCTTCTTTTTGAAGGTCGGCGTGGACCATGATCTTGACGAGCTCTTCAAAACATACTTTCGGTTTCCATCCAAGAACAGTCCTTGCTTTTGTAGAATCCCCTCGTAGATAGTCGACTTCAGCTGGTCTGAAGTAATGAGGTGATACTTCGATATAGACGCGTTTTTTACTCGAATCGATCCCAACTTCATTAACACCTTTTCCGCTCCATTCTATCGATATCCCTACTTCTTTAAATGCATGTTCTATGAATTCTCGAACACTATGCGTTTCGCCGGTTGCGATGACAAAATCATCAGGTTTTTTTTGTTGTAGCATCATCCACATTGCTTCGACATAATCTGGTGCGTATCCCCAGTCACGCATCGCATTCATATTTCCCATGTACAGTTTTTCTTGTTTTCCGGCAAGGATTTTTGCAATACTCATAGTTATTTTTCTTGTGACGAAATTTTCCCCTCGGCGAGGAGATTCATGGTTGAATAAAATACCGTTCCATATTTTCATGTGGTAAGCTTCGCGGTAGTTGACTGCTATCCAATGTGCATATAATTTTGCAGCAGCATAGGGGGACTTTGCATAAAAATGAGTGTCTTCATTTTGTTTCTCAGGGGATGAGCCAAATAATTCGCTTGTGGAAGCATTATATATTTTTGTATTTTCGATAAGATTTGTTGAACGAATTCCTTCTAACAATCGTAATGTTCCTATTGCATCAGCATCAGCACTGTACACCGGTACTTCAAAGGAGACATGTACATGCGATTGTGCTGCAAGATGGTAAACTTCATCTGGTTCAACTTCTTTTAAAATATGTAGAAGACTTGTCGCATCGGTCATGTCTCCATAATGCAGAAGTAACCCTTTTTTCTGGTCTTCATGATATTTATGGAGGTGTTCTATTCGTTCCCTGTTAAATGTACTTGCTCTTCGTATCAATCCATGCACTTCGTATCCTTTGCTCAGAAGCAGTTCCGCTAAATAGGAACCATCTTGACCTGTGACTCCGGTAATAAATGCTTTTTTCATGATTCACCCTTTAAAATTCCTCAATACAAAGATGTTCATAAACCTTATTCCTATATTTTATATGAATACTCCTAATTATCGTCTCCGTCTCATATTAACACTCGATATAATCCAGATGAACAATAGGACTTAAAAACTGCATGTTTCAAGCTACGAACACGATTCCCTTTGATATTTTCTCAACAGTAACTCGGTAACCACCCAAAACAGTAAGGAACTTTCACTAACAATCCGCCTTTACTACCATTTACATACCTTTTAATCGGCATAGTTATTGAAAAAGTAGTTTCTTGATTTCTTCTTTTGAAACCGGTTTGAGGTCTCGTGATGAATAACGATCAACAGAACAATGTCGCGCAGTTGGATAATCCGATACCGTGTAGCTGATGCTGGGCATTTCTAACTGCGGAGGGATGATCAGCATATCATCGGTTTCAAATCCTACGGATGCTTCTGATTCGGTCATCAGTTCTTCGAACATTTTTTCACCTGGACGCAGTCCGATGATTCTTTTTTCAATACTTTCTTTTTTATAATGATATTTTTCCGCGTACGTTTCAATGATGACGTCTACAAGATCACCAAGTCTGACGACAGGCATTTTTAGGATGAAGACTTCTCCCCCTTTTGCCATGAGCGTTGCTTTGAACACCAATTCAATAGTATCTGACACAGACATCATGAATCTGGTCATTTCCGGGTTTGTTATGGTTATCGGTCTTTTTTGTCGAATCTGTTCTTCAAAAAGAGGAATGACCGACCCTCGTGAGAATGAGACATTGCCGAAACGAACTGAGGAGAAAATCGTTGGTTTTGATCCTTTTCCTTCATTCGCATCGATGATGAGTTTTTCTGCAAGAAGTTTTGTCGCACCCATGGTATTTACTGGATTGACTGCCTTGTCAGTGCTGATGCTGATAACGCGATCTACCCCTGACTCAAGTGCAGCTTCGATGACATTTCGTGTACCAAGGACATTGGTCTTAATCGCCTCAAAGGGATTATATTCACAGAGAGGCACATGCTTCAGTGCTGCTGCATGATACACAATATCAATATCTTCCATAGCAAGAAGGACACGTTCTTTATCACGGATATCCCCTATTAAAAATCGTTTATTAGGGATCTCATGGATCATTTTTACCCCAGTATCGTCTGTCTCATTGATCATCTGGAAGGTGGCGTTTTCATCATTACTGAATATTCGTACAACCTCTGGTTTAAATTTCAGCACGCTTCGTACGATTTCACTGCCGATGCAGCCAGTGCCACCGGTCACTAAGATTTTTTTTCCTCGAAAGATGTTTTCTAACTGTTTTTGCATCATGATCATCAACATCCTTTTTCGATCTCATGGAGAATATAATCCATTTCTTTTTTTGTTAAGGAGGGATAGAGAGGAAGGGTAAGAACTTTTTCAGCTATTTCCTCAGTGACAGGTAAATCATTTTTTTTGTAGTTAAATCCTTTTGTGTAGTACGTTTTCAGATGAACCGGTTCGAAATACACTTTTGTCATAATCCCTGCCTTGGTGAGGTGCTGCTGTAGATGATCCCTGGTTTTTTTATCAGGCAGCTCGATCGTATAGAGCTGGTAGACATGATACTCATCTTTTGATTCAGCAGGGGTTCGTATATCCTTCATCTTTGCGAGTTTTTTTGTATAGTACGCTGCTTTTTCCCTGCGCAGTTGTATGATTTTGTTGAATTTTTTAAATTGTGAAAGCACTAACGCTGCGTTGATACTTGGTAGTCTGTAATTGTAACCGGCTTGGATGTAATCTAACTCCTGAGTGGTTGCAAAGTAGCCTTCTTTGCTTTCGACACGACCATGAGAACGAATCAGATTGAGTTTTTCGGCAACGGCCCTGGAATTTGTGACTACGATGCCGCCTTCTCCTGCGGTGATGACTTTGTTTTGGCAGAAGCTGAACATCGCCGCATCACTAAATGTTCCTACCCGTTTATTATGTATTTTTGCTCCGAGTGATTCTGCGGCATCCTCGATCAGGATAAGGTGATGGTCTTTCGCGATTTCTTGTAATGCTTTGATTTCTTTACAAGGACCTCCGCCGTAATGAACAGGGATGATCGCCTTTGTTTTACTTGTGATTTTTTCTTTTACGTCCTCGGGGTCTAATGCATAGGATTGCCCCTCGATGTCAGCAAAAATAGGTGTCGCACCGGTAAGAGCTACAACGTTTGCTGTCGCGATAAAGGTAAAGGATGGTACAATGACTTCATCACCATCTCTAATATCATACGCCAGTAGTGTTGCATGGAGAGCTGAAGTGCCTGAGTTAAACGAAACCCCCTGTTTCTTTCCAATAAAACCCGCGATGGTGTCTTCCAATGTCTGTATTTCCGGGCCCATGGTCCAGTAGCTTCCCCGTTTGATGACCGAGGTAACCGCAGCGATATCCTGTGCGTCCCAGTACATTTTGAAAAGCGGGATTTTCCATTTCATTTTTCGATTCATCCTTTTTATTTTATTTTGCTCATCGATGTGATATTCACCTGATGGTCAGATGGTGCCAGTATCAGGTCTGTTGGTCGTTGTATCTTTTTTTTTTTTACTTAATTTTGAGAACCATGAACAATCATGGTACGACTTCGTCACCGTTTCGTAGAGCTGCTTCGACGTTTTTCCGTAATCGCCATACACCGTCTCGTTTCTCGACGATATCTTTGTTTGCGAATTTATCCACGATCTTCCAGAAATCCTCTTCTTTGTAGTTGATGAATTTAAGAAAATCGGTTAGCATTCTTCTGTCAAGCTTCCAATCCTCCGAAATGACTTTTTCCACGGCTTCTTTACGAGTCATCATCCCGTCCCGGATGTAGAGACTGGCGACTTCAGTGACCCGCTGGTGGCCGAACTTCGGGAATTTGAACCATGTGTGGGTAAGATAGCCAAGAGAGTCGATTTGATCGTATTGCTCAAGGAACCCGTCTCGTTTCCATTCGCCGGTATCATCGAGTGTTTTGAACCCTCGGGTTCTTGCGAACTGCATGTTCTTATAGCCGCTCCAGGGGAGGAAGTAACTGAGGAATATGGGATTGAGTTTTATCTTTTTTATTTCTTTTTCAGATGGAAAAATCCCTGGGTTGACATCCTTCATGGTGATGTCTTTATCAAGCCATGTATCCCAGGGGACTGGCTTTACAACATCATTGGTGATCTGTTTCATGGCACTCGGGGTTTCTTCTGTGTTTGGCCCACCATAGAGGAAGTTCGTGTCTTCACCGTAAATGACCAAAGGCAGGTTCAGTTTTACGGCCATCTGCAGGGGGTACGCGTAGATCGCTTTGTCAAAATACCAGGTTGGTGACCCAAGTCGCTCTAACGCTTTTTTAAACAGATTCTTACAGACTTTCGGGTTCAATGACATGACGTGGGCGTCAACGCCAAATTCAGTGCGGATGTTCTCCCAGTTATGATGACCGGTTTGTGTCCATGTGAAGTTATCGACGCTTACCAGCAAGGGGTTCATCCCA
>DQIQ01000030.1 GCA_003942085.1 Thermoplasmata archaeon
CTTTAGATAATTGGGAGTCGGTAAAAGAGGACGATAGAGCATCAACCGTTGATGGATTTAGATTATCGTTAATATCTTTAATTGTATTAAGTTGCCCGTTAACAATTTTTTCATATCTGTGGTTATTTAGTCCCAATCGCTCATATTGGATTTCTGTGAAAATGATTTTTTTAATATTTATATTTCTGACTGTAATCAATATTAGAATCATCGCTTTATATTTTACATCAAAAGTAAGAGCGATTCGTAAATCATCAGAACATAATAAATAATCATGTGTTTGTTTAAGTTTCCTTCTTTAAAAACATATCCTTAAAACAGCATGGTTTTTTGTGCGAAATCAAATGATAAAGAAGAAAAAGATGAGGATTTTTAGTATCACATTAGATGTCGTAATATCGGGAACGCATGTGGGAATCGTTCAAAGAGTCTCCCCCAGAAGGATAGGAATGGGATTTTATACGTAGAAGGCATGGTGACCGCGAGGGTTCCCCAGTCGCTTTCATTGTTTGATGTGTCATAGATTTTTGCTCGAATGGTGAAGGTGCCGTCATAGGACCAGGAATGGGATTGGACAAAGATGGTTCCATTGGGTTTGTTGCCGCCACCACAGGTCCAACAGATATAAGTGGTATTTCCCGCCCCTGTGCCACCCCAATCGATTCTGATTGCTGTCAGATCGTCCATATCCGGGTCGGTAAGAAGGAAATTGTAGTCGTAGAATTTACCGCTTTTTCCGTTGGTTGGTCCGGTGATGACAGGTGGATTCGGGTTGTGGTTCTCCATCATCATCGTCGAAGTGTTCTTAGTTACAGTGATTAAAGCACAGGATGTCTGACTGATTACGATCATTATCAAAAATAAGATGCTACCTATTTTTCCTAAGGTTCTTTTCATATCTATCCCCATGTAATAATTAAGTTACGAAGAATTATATAATAGTATCGGAGAATCGTTCGCATGATACTACGCCTGTTTTTTTGATGCGAGAAACGACCTTTCTTCATATTTTAAAGATAATATTTAAATGCTCCACCGTTATTAAAATTATAAGGATAGAGGGATATTGTCGATGAAAATGAAAGCATTCTTAATAAAAGGAATATGCTTTGGGATTATTTCGATACTGACTCTTTTGAATAGCGCTGCTTTTGTTCAACCCCAAAAAATCATTTCTGATAAAAAGGATATTATCGAAGAAAAAAACATGCTTATCACCATGACTCCAACAATATCTTATATACCGTCCTCAAATGGATTACCCACAGAAGGTCAATGGAAATATGATACGAGGATAGGGGACGTCAACAACGACGGCCATCTTGATATCATTAGGCTTCGAGGCCATGATGATTTCAATCCCCCTGATAAAGGGTTTCAAATCTGGCTTGGTGATGGAACAGGGAACTGGAACAAAACCGCTATCCCAAATGGAGACTTTGGGTACGGTGGCACGGCTATTGGTGACTTCAACAACGATGGATATCTTGACGCAGCCTATGGGGTGCATCATAACGAAGACCACCCGCTTATCGGTGCCTGGTTAGGAAATGGTGGCATAAGTTTCACTGAGCACTCCTCTGGTCTTGCAACCGACGGAGAAACATGGGGGATGGCTCCATTGGATTTTGCGGATTTTAATAACGATGGCTGGTTAGATCTTGGCGTTGGATCGTTCGGGTGTTGTAATGGGATTCGTGTCTATGAGAGCATCAACGGAGGGGAAAACTGGGTTTCTCGATCCACCGGTCTTCCTCATAATGATGAAAGCCCAAACGCAGGAGATCGGTTTGTATGGGAAGATATTAACCGGGATGGTTTTTTAGATGTTTTAATGTTCATGCAGATGTCCATTTCAGGAGAGGAACACCTTATCTGGTTGGGGGATGGAGCAGGAAATTGGACTACCAATGACTTCGGACTCCCTTTTACCTTTCTCTGGGGCCCCTATGGGTTGGATACCGGGGATGTCAATAATGACGGATGGTCTGATATCATGTTTATAAAAACCCTCGGTAGTGCAGAAGTCCCTGTTGTCTATCTTTTTAATGGAACTGGTTGGATTGAAGCATCCATTGGTCTTCCAAATACCCAGACATTTGGCCCTCTAGCATTTGGCGATCTAAACAACGATGGAAATCTTGATTTGGTTGGTTTAGAGGGATATCTGATGGGCTCATGGCCTAATGAAGCGGAATACACTGATGTTCATATTTGGCTAGGAGATGGGACGGGACAGTGGACCCAATTAGATGAAATTGCCACTGAAATTCCTGGATGGCCTGAATCAGTAACCCTTGCAGATATCGACCATAACAACTATCTTGACATCATCATCTCATCAGATCAAGACGACTATGAACCTGGTGGGATCCGTGTCTATAAGAATACAAATCCAGCGGACCAATTAGGTATAACAATGCGACAACCGCTCGGAGGTCAAGTATTCAGAAAGGGAGGAATCCAAAAAATATATTGGACATCTTCCATCCCAAGCGGGACCGGAACGGTGAGCCTTCAATATTCACTGACTGGAAACCAAGGACCATGGTACCCGATTGTTGAAAACATCACTGATGCGAACTACTATCAATGGACCGTACCCAATGTGAATTCAAATACGGTATACATCAAAGCGACCCTTTATTGGAACGAAGAGAGCGCTTCTACTGTTTCTCTAAAACCTTTTACCATCATAGGGCAAAACACGCCACCGAACATACCGGTTTTCATAGGACCAACCAGTGGAAAGCCCAATGAACAGTACGAATATACGATTAACGCAATCGATCCTGATGGTGACATGATCTCCTATCTCATCGATTGGGGAGACGGATCAACGAGCGGATGGGTCGGTCCATTTCCGTCTGGCTCCCCAGTAACCTTGAACCATTCATGGGAGACGCCAAAAACCTATCTGGTCAAAGGAAAAGCAAAAGATGCTAATGAGGTGGAAAGCAGTTGGTCAGCAACTCTCCTGGTGAATATTTCAATTTCATCTATTGATATATCAATAAAAGGAGGACTTGGTATCAGCATTGTTCTGAAAAACACGGGAAACGAAGACTTAATCCACATCCCCTGGAGCGTAACTCTGGATGGTGGCCTCATCATCATTGGTAAAACAAATAGCGGGATACTCGCCCAGCTTAAAGAAGGAGAACAAAAAACGATTCAAATCAAGATCTTAGGATTTGGCTCGCCTATCATTTCAATCCGAGTGCAGGATACCTTGAAGAACGCAACCGGGATGGTTTTTTTCTTTTTTATCTTCGGGGTAAAATAACGCTCCACCGCTAGAAAACCAATCCGGGAAAGACTAGTAAAAAATTATCGCAAGGTATTCAACTCGGCGATTAGTTTTTCTAACGCTCTTCCGCGATGTGAAAATTTATTTTTTTTATCAATAGTCATTTCTCCAAATGTTTTTTCTTCGCCGTTTGGGATAAAGATAGGATCATAACCAAATCCGTTCTTACCCTGTTGTTTCTGTGAAATCGTCCCATTACATTCCCCGGTAACGATTATCGGTTTTTTCCCTGGCTCGTAATAGGCGTACACCGAGCGGAACACTGCTTTTCTGTTGTCAGCCTCCTGAAGTAATCGTAGTATCCCGGGTAAACCTATAGTAAAAAACACATATTTTGAGTACACCCCAGGGAATCCCTCAAGGGCATCAATAAAGAGCCCTGCATCCTCAAGCATAAATGCCTCGTCAAACCTATCCTGGATATAGGTTATTCCCCATGTTGCGACTTCCTCGAGAGAATCTGTTTGAAGTTCAGGGTACCCAAGGTCCTTTTGCACCACAGCATACCCTAGGGGTCGAAGTTTTTTTGTCGCTTCTTGTAATTTTCCTTTGTTACTGGTGATAAAATACAATGTTTTCATGTAAAACCTTCATTGGTTTATTTATCGTAAATAACGAAGATCTGAAGAACATCTGCCTATTTAATTATTGCAGGTATTCTAACCCAGGATTATCTTTTGATGCTTTTCGTTATATATTTTTTGTTTTTCATTAAATTTTTTTGGGATTATGTGTTCTCGCATATCGAATATAACAATATCTGCTATAAAACTAAAGTTCTTTCAAAAGAGTATACTTTTTAAGGATATAGTGGTTGTAAAATTCTAATTCCAGATGATGAATATGCCAAAAATAAGTAAAGAGCAGTTAGATAAAGATGAAATAAAGATCATTACGGAGCTTCAGCAATACTCAAATAAAAGTATCGACATCATCGCAGAGCATTGTGGTTTCTCAAGACAAAAAGTATGGAAAACCATAAAAAAAATGGAAGAAAAAAATCTGATCTGGGGATACACCACTATCGTTGATGAACAACAGCAAGGTCTTCAAAAATTTATTTTGCTTCTGAAACGATCAATGAAGCTATTGGATACAAAAACTGTTGATGATATCGCATTGAGTCGATTACAAAAGGATTATGATGAGGTGGGTATAACCATTGAGAGTAGTTACTACATCCATGGGGAGTACGACTGGGTTTTAATTTTTACAGCCAATGATTTAAAACATGCAAAAAAATTAAGCACTTTATTGATGAAGAGGTATCCTGGGGTGATCGCAAAGGTAAACCTCATGCAGATACTGCACTCCCAACGGGAACACAATATCCGCAATCCTAATCCAACAACACTAAGGGATTTTCTATAATCTCCTCTATTCTCCTTTTTTTATCGATACCTGCCCCGCTGGATGATATCCTCAATCTTTTTCATGACGGCAGATGCATCCCCGGAAAACTGCTTTTTGTATCCTTCGATCACATAACTAAAACACTGCGCATATTTTGAATGAGTGGACTCGAAGGCTTCCATAAGCACGTGCAAGTCAACGCCTTTTGCTTCAGTTTCACTGTTTTTACATCCGAGCCCAAAATCAATAAAATGAACTCGATCATCGAGCAAAATCATGTTTGACGTGGTGATATCACCATGGATGATGTCATGGTTATGTAGTCGTGCGATGCTCTCGCCTATCTTTAGGCAGAGTTGTTTTCGTTCTGCATCTTTTAATGAATTCAGGATATCTTTCACACGGTCACCTGCCAGGTATTCCATGGTGATGATCCCTTTAGCTAGATCGACATCGTAGAGGAGCGGGACCGAAACACCATAGGACCGTGATTCGGCGATAAGCTTTGCTTCTTCTTTAGTCCGTGACGCGATAAGCTGAGTGTCTATATCCTTAATCCGATAGACTTTTTTTACACGCTTTTTTTGAACCACGGTTCGTCCCATATATTTTGACAAGCAGATTTCTGCTTCTGCACCACGGTAGAGGATTTTCTCATCCACGCCAGGTCACCTCCACCATATCGGTTCTGAACCGCTGGTTAATGACGCTGTCATCGATGCTCATCCGCAGACCACTGTTATACATCAGGAATCCAAGCCATGCGATCATCGCGCCATTATCGACACAAACGGCTCTTGCTGGCACAAAAAATTTTGCACCACGATCCCTGGCCATAGTCTCGATCATTTCTCGAAGTCGTCTATTTGATGCAACACCACCACCAAGGAGGATTTCTTGTTTTTCTGTATGTGCCATCGCTCGCTCAGTCACCTCAGTGAGCATCGCAAAAGTCGTCTCTTGCATCGAGTAGCAGACATCCTCCATTTGTGCTCTATTCTTCACGTAGTTTTCCGCACAGGTCAGAAGACCAGAAAACGCGATATCCATTCCTTTAATAGAATAGGGGAGTGGTAAATAGTGTGTGCCTTGTTTTGCAAGTTCTTCTATTTTCGGTCCGCAGGGAAACCCTAGGCCGCAAGTTCTTCCGAATTTATCCAGACAATTACCAATACCAACATCAAGTGTTTCTCCAAAGACACGGTATTTACCTTCTGCAAAGGCGATGACCTGGGTGTTCGCACCAGAGACATACAACAACACCGGATCAGTGCATCCAGTCACCGTGCCTCGACCGATCTCGAGATGTGCGACGCAATGGTTCACACCCATCAGTGGTTTTTCAAGAGTGAGTGCCAGTGCACGGGCGGCGGTTGCTGCGGTGCGAAGACAAGGACCAAGACCTGGACCTTGAGAAAATGAGAGGAGATCAATATCAGCAAAATCAATGTCTGCCGTCTGCACTGAGTCATGGATAAGATCTGCGATGTAGGTGGCATGATGATTTGCAGCTTCCCGAGGATGAATCCCGCCTTTCTCAGGCTGATAGGCCTTGATGAGATTAGAAAGAATCCTGCAGCTCCCTTTTACGTCTTTGATGATACCGACGCCGATGGAATGAGCAGTTCCTTCAATACCAAGACAAATCATTACCAGGAGGTATTAGGAGTAGTATAAAATACGTTTGGTTCAGAGGAGCGGACGGTTTATTTCTTGACGCTGACTTCTTCTTCATAAAGATAGATATAACCCTTTTTTATCAACACCAGAATAACGCTGATGATTCCAAGGACGATGCTGATAATAAGAAGGATGATAAACCAGGGAAAATCAGAAAAGAAATTTTTTTGCGGGACGATCGGCTCAATATACGGTTGGATCTGCCCTATCGATGGAGCATAAAGATATTCCCATCGTCCATCACTATCACCATCAATCAAAAATACGTTGCCGCCTTTCCATTTGATATCATTCGACGCCCCGCTTGAAGGATCATAGAAGCTGCCATTATACTTTGATGTATATATGATTTGATAATGAACAGCATCAATGACAAGAAGATCGATGGATACTCCATTGTCCTCCGATGTGTTCTTCATGATCACCTGGACAGGATCGGACCACATTGATTCAAGGCCGTACTGGTTTTTGGCTTGAGCACATAACACATACACCCCAGGTTTTTCCCATGCAAAGGAAAGATATGCACTAGAGCCCGAGGGAACATACGCGGTCCATTCTGACGGATTTCCATTGCCAAAATCAAATCGATAGCAGACCAGATATTCATGAGGGTCGGTCGCCAGTGCCGAGTAGGTATAGGCATTGCCAACGATACCCTGGATTTTTCCTGTATAAAGAACCGGTCTGTTTGGAAAATCTTCACTCGAATACGTATTAATCTCGATGATCATCGCATCCGACCATATACCATACGAGACTGTTTCGCTTTTAAATTTCACATGTAATTGATAACTCCCTGGCGCACTCCACTGATGTGTTTGAACAATGGATGTCTTGTTGGCTTCAAGCGTCAACCATGATGTATTTGTACCATCACCCCAATCGAACATCCAGGATGAATCCGGGTTCATCGTCACGATTACATATTGATAATCAATTCCAACAAACCCAAATGTTGTACCGGTTGGTGTCGATGGTATAAACATCGGAGTCTTTGACAATGCTGTAGGTGATATACTGGGAACCGTAAAAATCATCATTGGAACAAGAATAAATACAAAGGCTACCTTAGATATGAAACGATAAGCGTCCTTGTTGCCTCTACATACATGCGTTTTTGTTATGCTGTGCATCCCGTAATCCATTAAAAAAATCATATTTTATGTATATATACTTTGTTGGCATGTATCTGTTTTGTTATTTATTTACTGATGCCGATGTCTACAGCGAGTTCATCGATCATCCATTTTTTCAGCAGGATACCTGAAGGTTTATCGACAAACGCAACAGTTTTTGATCGTGTTTCTTGCTTGATATGGTCCTTCCAATCTCCTAGTGCATCTCTTTTGACCGCATCTAAAGCGACTTCTGTAACGATCCGATCCTCGACATCAAGGTTGAGTTCTTTGCGCATGGACTGTATCCGTCTGATGAGTTCCCGTGCCAGGCCTTCTGCTTCTAATGCGGGGGTCACGGTCGTCTCTAAGAACAAGACGATATCTTGTACGGTCGCTTTTGCAAACTGTTCTTTTTCATGCTCAACGATCTCAAAATCATCAGCAGTCAAGGTAATCTTCTCGCCACCAACAGAGAGAATAACATCTTTTTTCTTTTGCAGCTGTTCATAGAGTAGATGTTTATCCATTGGCTCAAGAGCTTGCGCGATATTCTTTGCTTTTTCCTTGTATTTAGGTCCTAAATGAGAATACTTTGGCTTAACGGTCTTAGTCATAAACGAGGTGGTGTTCCGTGCGTAACTGATGGTTTTCACATTGAGTTCTTCTTTGACCAGTTCAAGTAACGGTTTTGTTGATTTTTCGATTTCCTTGGAACATACGATTGATGCGGAGGGTAATGGGAGTCTTCCTTTGATGTTGATCTTCGAGCGTAGAGCTCGACCAGACTCGACCAGCGCTCTAATCTGCTCCATTCCTTCATCTAGCTCCTCATCGATTACTTTTTCATCAACTGTCAGATAGTCACAGAGATGCACGCTTTCAGGCATCTTTGATGTTTTTAGATTCTGATATATCTCTTCGGTGATAAACGGGATGAAAGGAGCAAGGATTTGAGATAACCCGACAAAGATCTCATACATGGTGTGATATCCGCAGAGCTTGTCATCGGTTTTTTCTTCAACCCAGAGTCTTTTACGGGAACGCCTCAGATACCAGTTGCTGAAATCATCGATGACGAAACTTTCGATGGCACGAGCAGCCTTATGGGTCTCGAAAGTCTTCATATATCCGTTGATCTCTCGCACTAACTTGTTGAACCGACTCCAGATCCATTGATCAAGTAGCCCTCTTTTCAACCTAGAGATTCGTCCAATCTGTGGATCGAATTTGTCAAGCACCGCATACGTTGCGAAGAAATTATAGGAATTCCAAAACGTCAGTAAGAACTTCCCGAGCGTATCTTTTACCGCCTCTTCATAGAACCGGGTGGACATCCATGGTGCATTTGCAGAAACAAGGTACCAGCGTAACGCATCAGCCCCTTCATGGTCAAGGATGATGGTCGGGTCCACATAGTTCTTTTTGCTTTTGCTCATCTTCTGATTGTCTTTATCGAGGACCAGCCCAAGGGTGAGGACGGTTTTATATGGGTTTTTATCAAAGAGGAACGTGGAGATCGCAAGCAGAGAATAGAACCATCCGCGTGTCTGATCAAGTGCCTCGCTGATGAAATCTATTGGGAAGTTTTCATAGAAGAGTTCTTTGTTTTCAAATGGGTAATGCCATTGGGCGAAAAACGATGAGCCTGAGTCATACCAGCAGTCGATGACTTCTTTTTCTCGTATCATCCGTGTCTGGCATTTCGGACAGTGTACCACCAGTTCGTCGACAAAGGGTTTATGTAAATCATAGTTGTCCGGAAAAGAGTCGCTCAGGTCGCGGAGTTCTTTGACGCTGCCGACACAGAGGACATGCTGGCATTTTTTATTGGTACACGTCCAGATCGGCAAAGGTGTCCCCCAGTAGCGATCCCGTGAGAGCGCCCAGTCTTTGACTTCGCGGATAAAATCACCAAATCGTCCTTGCTGCAGGTGCGGCGGGAACCAAGCGATTTGATTGTTGTTTTTCACCAGGGATTCTTGGACTTTTGACATCGCGATGAACCAGGACTCCATCGCATAATACAACAAGGGTGAATCGCATCGCCAGCAGAACGGGTACTCATGCGTATGTTTTTTTGTCCCAGCCAGTATGCCTCGTTCATCGAGATATTGTATGATGCTGGGGTCTGCGTCTTTTACAAACTGTCCATGCCACAATGTTACTTCTTCAGGGAATGTTCCGTCTAGTTTCACGAGTTGAACGACAGGCAGATCGTAGGTGCGTCCAATGTTATAATCGTCTTCACCAAACGCAGGAGCAATATGGACGATGCCGGTGCCGTCTTCCATGGTGACGAAATCAGCAATTACGACATACCATGCTTTCTTGTCAGGGACGGCATAGGAGAAGAGTGGTTCGTACTCCTTATGTTCCAGCTCTTTGCCGGTAAACCGATCAAGTATTTCATACTCCTGACCTTTGAGCAGGATTGCAGCACGTTGTTCTGCAAGAATGAGGATTTCTCCATTCGTCCGTATTTTGATGTACGGTTCCTTCGGATGAACCGCGAGTGCTACATTTGATATCAACGTCCAGGGGGTCGTCGTCCATGCAAGGAAATATCCTTCGTCGTTTTTTATTTTGAATTTGACAAAGATCGATGGATCCTCGACGACTTTGTATCCTTGGGAAATTTCATGGGATGACAGAGCAGTACCACAGCGCGGACAATACGGTACGACCTTATGACCGCGATACAGAAGTTTTTTGTTCCAAGCCTGCTGTAGCGACCACCAGACTGATTCGATGTACTCGTTCTTCAGGGTGATATATGGGTTGTCCATATCAAGCCAAAAAGCGATACGATGGGTCATTTCAACCCAGGCGTGCTCATAACGGAAGACGCTTTTTTTGCATTCTTCGTTAAACTTTTTGACGCCATAGGTTTCTATGGCTTGCTTATCTTCAAGGCCTAGTTTTTTTTCTACTTCGATTTCAACGGGTAAGCCATGGGTGTCCCATCCTGCTTTACGCAGGATATAATGCCCGTTCATTGTTTCATAGCGGAGGATTAAATCTTTCATGACTCTGGTGAGGACGTGACCAGGATGAGGAAGTCCATTGGCAGTGGGTGGTCCTTCTAAAAACACGTAGGGTGGACATCCTTTTCGTTGTTCAATGGATTTTTTGAAAATGTTGTTTTCTTTCCAGAATTTTTGTATACGCTCTTCTACTTCCTTTGGATTGTATTTCTGTTGTGGAGATTGAATCATTGGTATGCACCATATGAGGATTGATGTTCAGGTTGTCAGGTAATGGCACAACGATGTTAAAACCGTTTCCCTTCGAATGTTTGCTAATAATTCTTTGGATTGTTTGATTTCATTATCTCTCGTAAAAGACAGGTCGCGTAACATCCTTTTTGTAGTTCGAAACGCAATGTAAGAGCCTGATGTTCCTTAAATAATTCATCAGTGTGTAAGGTCCACTCCAGTGAAGGCATCAGAGCGAGCAGCGCACGTCTCGATCCCGAGGATGAAAGAAAAGGTATTTCTGGGATGATAAAGTCGCGCAGGTCGATTTTTTCAGCATCGATCACCGCATGTTCGATTTCCCCCATTTCGCCATCTGCAAACACGGTATCACATCCGACGAGCAGACCGGTAACAACCGCTTTTTTTTTGGAAATCTGCCTGTTGACTTTATCAATGTTTGATGCAGTGACAGGGATAGTTTCGTTGGTCACAATGGTCTTTCTCACAGGAAAGATGACGTCTCCGACTATAGCCTGATGAATCGGGATTTTCCGCCGGAGACGTTCACTGAGTATTTTATTAAATAAGATGGATTCATAGGCATTTACGAACATCAGGAGTAGGTTCTTTGGAAGCTCTTTGAAAGCACCGGTGAAATCCTTTGGATTCTGTATTAATTTATTGAGCATCGCTTTTTCGAAATTCAACGAATCAGGGTACGAATGGAATGCTTTTCCATAATCTCTGGTTTTTTCTAGCTCCGCTCGTAACGCAAAGGTCGTTTCGTTTTCCCCAACCATCGGATGGGCAACATAGGTCATCGCGGCTTTTTCGAAATCTCCCTGAACAATATATTTTCCTACAAGATGGGTTATCGGCCGAATGATGCCAAATCGTTGGATTCCATAAAAATTTGGAAAACCACCCCATGAGTTAAAAGGGGAAACAAGCGTCTTGATTTGTTCTGGGACGATCGCTTCTTCGATATTGCGGACTGTTATTTCAAAGCGATTCCCTAATAAATCCCCTATTCGCACTGGGACATCGGATTGGTAGATATTTTCAATGACGACATCTTTGATATTCAGACGGGATAATTGTTCAGATGAAACATGGTCAAATGACATCAGCTGGGTAGTCCAGGCTCGTTTATCTTTGGTCCCAGCAAAACTTACTCGCCTCTGCGAAAAATGTAATCGATCTGCGATTTCATTTACAAGAGTGTGGGTTTCCCAGTTTCGACAGGAGACCTCAGCAATCGTGAAATTCCCCGCTTCTTTCTCAGGTGGCCGCAAGAACAACTCAGTAACATGAAAATCATCGATGCGTACACGGATTTTCCCCCCAATTCCAGGTTGATTCGTGTAGTACGTATCAATACCAATCTCATGCTCAAAATCAGGGGTTTTCATCGATGTACTGCTCGGTTATTTCTCAAAATTCTTTCCGAATTGTTTGATCTCTTCTTCGAGGTATTTCACTGCTTTCTTCAACACCTCTTCAGGGGATCCTTTTTTGACTCGGATGAACAACCGTTTTTTAGGATTGAGTGGACTGTCTGCCATACAAGCAGCATACTCAACATCATCATTTTGAAGTAAGATATGGGTGATGGGATGAAGAATGGTTTCGTCTTCCCCTATGATTTCTAGTTCGAGTTCGGTTTTTGTTTTTCGTATGGTTTTTAACTCCATATTTTCACTGTTCCTCTTTAAGTATTTCCCCTCATAATTTTTCTAAGTCAAGTGCTCCGTAGTCGTCTGCGATGCGGCGGTACTCTTTGTTGCCACAGTTCTCACATTCCAGGCCATGGCTTTTTTTCACCAGAGCATGTCTGCATTTCGAACAGAGGGCTTTAATAGCCCCTAACCCTCGATCTTTTGTTTCAAGCTGTACGCTAGGTTTTACCTGGATTACTTTTGCACGAATGTAATCCTCGGCTTTGTATTCAGATGATGCTTCTTTGATGAATCCTTGAGCGATTTCCTTGACATGGATGGTTGCATCGGTATCACTGGAGATGGACCTGCTTTTTCCGGCGACATGTTTCACTTCAACGATAATCATTTTTTCTTTGGCCATAGCAACTCTTCCGATCACTATGTCCCCTTTCGATAGTATTACAGGGGTACTGGTGGCAGGTTTTACCTCAGCGGTGCGATGTTTTTCATTGATCACGTAGGTTCCTATTCGTGATGCTCGTATAATTCCATCTTCTTCGAACGTGCCGTCTCCGGGCAAGAGTTCTTCAGAGGTGGAGAGTTGATCGCCAGGGAAGACTAATTTATGTTTCATGTTTTCTCACAAATCCAAGTAGGCAAGCTAATCTACGTTTTAAAGGTTATGGTTAGGATACCCTCCTGATGTGGAATTGTTAGTATTGGAGTAAAAAGGGTTATAAATGGCGTGCTTATTTCGATTTTCCTAGTTAACCTGTTTAATGCTAGGTGAAAATTATGTCACGGAAGCCAGCGAGAATGATTCGTGCTGTAAGAGGCCAGGCAACAACAAGACGAGAATATATGGGTGGTGTTCCTGCATCCCGTCTTACACAATTTGTCATCGGTAATAAAACTGCGAAGTTTCCGATTCAATTGTCATTAACAACAAATGAGAAATGCCAGTTACGACATAATGCGTTAGAAGCAGCTCGTATCTCTGCCAACAAAGCTCTTGAGAAAAATATTGGTTCTGCGAACTACTGTTTACACATCCGAGTCTATCCCCATATTGTTATTCGTGAAAACAAACAAGCAACGGGGGCAGGAGCGGACCGTGTCTCACAGGGAATGCGACGAGCATACGGCAAACCGGTCGGGACTGCTGCGCGGGTGAAAATGAATCAAATTTTAATGACGCTTGATACAACAGAACAGTTCTTAGCCCCAGCACGAAACGCCTTATGGAAAGCTTCGATGAAACTATCTCCATCCTGTACGATTAACGTCATAAAAGGTGCAGAGCTTCTTCATTAAAACTTTTTTTTAAAAATATTTGATGACAAAAGGGATAAGGATTAATCCGAGGATTAGTAAGGATATCGCTAGTGAGACGTTTTTTACGATCTTTTCTTTTGTTTCTTCGTTGATCCCTTTTTTCAGTCGTAGGATGATTGCTCGTACTCCATCGTTGAAGAGGAAGCCTCCATCGAGTGGTACCATAGGAAGAACATTGAACAGAGAGACTGCAAGGTTCAGCCAGAAAATCCAGTAAATCGCATTGATGATAATCCAAAAAAGAGGAACAGGAAGGACACCTAGTGGTCCGGTGATGATATATGAGCTGGTGAAGGGGGAGATGATGGGGTTGTACCCAGCGAAGTACCCAAGTAATGGAAGGCTGTAGAACGTGAGTAACCCACGTGGAAAATCAAAAAACGGGTTTTTCAAGATAGCCAGATATTCTTTATAGACGGAGTCGCGGAGCAGTGATTGAACGCCAAGATATCCTTTTCCTTTGTAGGATTCATTGTTTACATAGATGGTGGATCGTTTTGCGTATTCGACGTATTTATCTTCAAGTGTCACTTGTGCGCTATGCAGAGTACCGTTCATCATATATGTAATGTTGATGGTCTGATTGGCTTTGGTGTTATTCCATGCGTTGAAAAACTCGTCGCCTGTTTGTATCGTGGTGTCATTGAAGGTGGTGATGATAGCACTTGTTTGAAGGCCGATGTGTGACGCAGGAGAGCCAGCATCTACGGTAAAAACAATCGCACCCTCAGAGGCTGGTTGCACTGCTGACATGAACACACCTGAGAACAATAGGACACTAAAGAGGACGACAACGAAGTTTGCTGCTGGACCAGCAGAATAAATCCTCATTCGCGACAAAATAGATGCTTTTTTTACCTCTTCATCATCAGGCTCGCAGAACGCCCCAATAGGGACAATCAGATACAGGATCCCGAGTGATTTAACTTTGAGTTTATCAGCCAAGGCAAGAATCCCGTGGGAAAACTCGTGAACGACAATCGCGACGACCAGACCAAGAAGAACATACCCGAGGTATTCAATGGGAAGGATCGGGTTGATCCCCGGGATGACTAACGCAACCTCAGGTCCAGGTAAAGCGTTTCGTTGCGCAGGGGTAAATCCAAAAACCAACCACACCGTCATAATCATCAACGCAGTCATCAACACCATAGTTACGAAACAAAAAATAATGCTTGCGTTACCATAATATTTCCAGAACCGGACATGTTTCGCACGGTTCTTCAGAAACTGTATTCCTTTTTCGGTTCGCCACATCAGTGCAGGGCCATAAAAAGAGATATTATGTTTTTTAAGAATACCTTTTTTATAAAAAAGAAAAACAATTCCAGCGTAAGTTGCGATGATTATAGCAAAAATCAGGATGCTTTCAATAATTGACATGGTTCCTTCCGCAGAATACATTTACAGTTTTTAAAGTAATGGTAAAAAGTTTATTTCGCATGATTCTTTAGCATTTTCTGTGTTTGTTCTTCGATATCGACTTCGTAGACTTCATTGATGAACTCTTCTTTGATGTAGTGATAGCTGACCGCCCCGATAAAGACGATGATGATACCAACCGCGATATATCCCCAGAAAGACAGGGTATAGAATGGGTCGATTAAAAAACCTCGGTCGTTACGGAATTCCCAGATGACTTGACCGAAGGTATCAAAGAGAATGGAACCGACAAACCCAAATGCAAACAAGGAAAATGGAACGAACCAGTATGACCAAAGAATCTTTTTTTCTCTAATGTAAATGTCTGTTACTCGCCCAAACGCGGCAAGCAAGCCTGCGGCAACAATCCCCCAGGTGATCGCGGCAAGAAATTTAAGGATCAGGACGTCCAGGTTCCGCTGATATTGATTAAAGGTGTTGTTATAGGCATAAAACATACTAACTGAGATGATCACAATGGAAATAATGAAGGTATAAAACGATGGTCTTCCGGTGAGTAGGCCTGCTCTGAATTCATGCCAGATGACTGCGACTTTTTTCTCAGAGTTAAACGTCCGAATCAACAGATAAATCCCAAGGGTGAATAAAATAGCGCCAAATCCGCTTGCAGCCATCCCAAAGATAGCAAAGATGGCCCAGACGATTAAAATTAAAGCAATGGGTAAGAAAAATTGTTTTTTTACTTTATCTTCATCAAGGAGTTTGATAATCCGATAATACGTATCCTCAAGTTGCTTGCTTTGTTTTACATTCACTCGTTGAACAGACGTGATCTTCAACCGGGATTGGATGATGGGAAGGATATGTTCATCTTCGGCGCCATCACTGATTAGGATTGCATCCTCAGCGTTAGTTTCCTTAATGACGGCGTCAAGCTGTTCAGATAATTTCTGATCTGATTTTACTCCAACGTTGATGTCCCCGCACAAGGTTGCTATCTCGATTTCTTTTCCTTCTTTTTTTAAGGACTCGTAAATTGAAATAGCAAAAAAAACCGCGTTTAAATCTGAGTCTTCCGCATCCGCTATCCCAAGTTTGTTTGCGGCATCTAAATTGTTCTGTACTCCTACGATCGGGCTTTTAACCTGAGCTTTTCTACCAAAATCATCGTCACGATCAATATTCAGGATCAGGGTTTTCGTCATCGTTTTCAAAAATAATAACATTTACCGTATTTAAAGTTTTATTAAACCTGACCTTGCTTTCACATGTGCCACCAAAATCAAATATACCTCCATTCCATTCCCTTGCCTATATGCCGCTTGTGACCTTCAAATATAATGACTTCATCAATCTGCTAGGCTATAAAATTCCAAAGGAAACACTCATCGAAAAACTTCCAATGATCGGTGGTGATTTCAGTCATGAGGTAAACGATGAGATAAACATCGAGTTCTTCCCCAACAGACCGGATCTTACCTCGGTCGAGGGTATCGCCCGAGCGTCACGTGCGTTTTTCGAATTTAAAACAGGATTGCAAACCTATGAGATAGCGACTTCAGATGTGTTATTAACTGTTGATCCTTCAGTAAAAAAAATAAGACCATATGTCACCACGGCTGTCGTAAAAAATGTCGTCATGACAGATGAGCTAATCACATCCCTCATGGGACTGCAGGAGAAACTGCATGTCGGTTTAGGGAGGAACAGACGAAAAGTAGCTATTGGTGTGCATAACGCAGAGCCGGTGACACCACCGTTCGTTTACAAGGCAGTCGACCCTGATGCTGTGTCGTTTGTGCCACTTGCAAAAGACGAACCAATGACTCTGCGGGAGATATTGATTAAACATGAGAAAGGCGTTGATTATGCCCATCTGCTCACGAATTACGATAAATATCCGCTGATTGTTGATGCAAATAATAATGTCCTGTCATTCCCGCCTATTATAAACGGGAGTTTAACAGAGGTAACACCTTACACAAAGGAGATTTTTATTGATGTCACAGGGACCGATAAAAAAGCTATTAACTATGCTCTGAACATCGTAACAGCCGCGCTTGCCGAACGAGGCGGAAAGATCTACCGAACTACGGTACTAGATGAGGGAAAGAAAATATTTTCCCCTGATTTTACCCCCCTAAAACAGAAACTATCTGTAGCCTTTGTCAATAGGATACTTGGGACAGCACTACAGGAAAAAGACGTTATACTGTGTTTGAAAAAAATGGGGCATAATGCAATCGATGCAGGGAATGGATCTTTGACAGTGGACATTGCAGCCTGGCGTTCCGATATCCTTCATGAGGTTGATTTGGTTGAAGATGTCGCCGTAGGGTATGGTTTTGATCAATTTGAGACAGATTTTCCCAAAGCATTGACCTTTGGAAGAACGTTGCCGAATCATAACCTTATAGAAGGTTTACGCAGCATTATGATTGGTATTGGATTTAATGAGGTCACCACCTTTGTGATATCAAATCAAGAGGACGAGTTCCAGCGTATGGGGCTTGAAAGAAGGACGATGGTTGAGGTGGAAAATCCTATCGGCGAGGAGTATAGCGGGTTGCGGATGAGTCTGCTGCCATCGCTGTTAAAGCTGCTTCGGGAGAACAGGCATCATCCGTTACCGCAACAGATCTTCGAAGTCGGAATCGTGGTTGATGAACAGGCGAAAAATCGGTATCATCTGGCAGGTCTCAAAATCGATGCGAAAGCCAACTTCACCGAATGTAAGTCTCTCATGGAAGCTGTGTTTCGTGAATGCGGGTGTAAACCAGCAATTAAAGAAAAATCTCATGGTGCTTTTATTGAAGGGCGGTGTGCTGCGGTGATGGGGAAAGAAACAGAGATTGGTGTGTTCGGAGAGCTTCATCCAAAGACGATTCAGGCGTTTCATCTGGAGCATCCGATGATTGCTTTTGAGCTCGCTGCAGATCTTCTGCAGTAAAAGGATACCGTTGAGGAGAGCAATGCAGCCAGAGTATAGATCTACCGCGCAACAAACCTGGGATGCGATTGCAGATAGTTTTGATACGACCAGACAGAAACCTTGGAAATATTGCCTTGATTTTATCTGCTCTTTGAAAAAGACTGATCTGGTCGTTGATATCGGATGTGGGAACGGACGTCATCTCCTGCCTTGTGCTGCGTATTGTTCCCATGTGGTCGGAGTGGATATTTCACCAAAACTGCTGAGAATTATTCAAAAGAAGCTGCAAAGTACAACTCTCAGTAATGTCTCGTTGGTTCATGCTGATGCGGTCCAGATGCCGTTTGCGGATAATCAACTTGATGCAATCCTATTCATCGCATCGTTGCATAATATCCAAGGAAAACAAAACCGCAATACAGCACTTAAGGAGATTGCCCGTGTGTTGAAACCAAATGGTGTCGCCTTGATCAGCGTCTGGTCTCGTTGGCAAGAACGATACTATAAGTATTTCTTGAAGCAATTAATTGTTGATCCAGGAGGATTTGGTGATATCAACGTGTATTGGAGGCAGCATAACCTTAATATCCCACGTTTCTACCATCTGTATAGCAAGGGTGAATTTCTACGAGAATTAAAGGGCGCTGGTTTTCGTATTTCGAACGTTCGACCCCTGAAAATCCATGCGAAACGTTTTCCTGACAACTATTTTGCGGTAGTTCAAAAAAGATAATTATTTAAAACGAGCATTACTCTCAAAAAAAAACAGGAATAGCTATGGATATCATAGAAACGGCAAACCTCACAAAAACCTTTGATGGATTTACTGCAGTTGATCATATACAATTTTCTGTTAAGAAAGGAGAAGTCTTTGGGTTTCTTGGTCCGAACGGTGCAGGAAAGACTACGACCATTAAAATGTTGACGACCTTATTATATCCAACTGAGGGCTCTGCTTCGATCGCAGGGTTTGACATCCTGAGACAGCGAGCAAGCGTACGAAAAAACATCGGAGTTGTCTTTCAAGAACCAGCATTAGACACGGAGCTTACTGGCAGAGAGAACCTTGATTTTCACGCAAGGATGTATGGACTGTCACCAGAAACAAGGAAAAAACGAATCACGCAGGTCCTGTCGCTTGTCGATTTAGTAGATAAGAAAGACATCCTGGTGAAACATTACTCCGGTGGTATGAAACGACGCCTGGAGATCGCTCGGGGCTTGATGCATTCCCCAACGGTGTTGTTTTTAGATGAGCCAACATTGGGGTTAGATGCTCAGACACGAAGAGCCATCTGGGAGTATGTCAAACTGTTGAACAAGGATGAAGGTACTACGATTTTTTTGACCACACATTACATGGATGAAGCTGATTTTTTATGTGATCGTATCGGGATCATCGATCATGGGAAGATCCTGGTGATAGACACGGTCGATAATTTGAAAAAATCAGTGGGTCATGATGTCATTACATTGTCATGCTCTGATGTGAAGAGATTTCAAAAGCGATTAGAACAGGAGTCATGGGTCAGTAATGTGACACCGCATGCTTTGTATTTGACTCTTGGTGTTGAGCGCGGGGAGGAAAAAATCCCGGTGATATTTGATATCGCTCGGATTGAACAGGTATCTATCTCTTCGGTTGATGTGCGCAAACCGACCCTCGATGATGTATTTCTTTATTACACCGGGCGCAGTATGCGTGAACAGAACCCAGAGGCTCCCAGAAACAAGACCGTGAAACCTGCAAGATTCTGGCTGAGGTGGTGGAAAAAATGAATCGAAGGGATCTTCAGGCGATCTACATGTTATGGCTTCGACAGATGAAACGGTTTCTCCGTGCGAAAAGCAGGGTTCTGTCAACCATCATTCAACCATTGTTCTTCCTTTTCATCCTTGGGTTTGGGTTTAACATCGCGGTGTTCCCCGGCATGCAAGGGTCATATATCAATTTTCTTGCACCAGGGATTATTGCCATGGCGATTCTGTTTTCCTCGATGTTCACTGGCGTGTCGGTGCTCTGGGATAAGCAATCCGGATTCCTGCAGGAGGTCCTTGTCGCACCAGTGAGTCGACTGTCGATTGTCATAGGTAGAACATTCGGGGGTGCTACGATCGCGTTGTTTCAGGGGGTCATCATTATGGTCATTTCCCTAGCTCTTGGTGTGCCGATCGTCAATATCGAAGGCTTACTGTTAACATTGGTTATTATGGTGTTGCTTTCGTTTACCGCAGTCGGGTTTGGTCTGATAATTGCCTCTAAAATGCATGATATCGAAGGGTTCCAGTCGATTATGAGCCTCATCCTTATGCCGTTGTTATTCCTCTCCTCGATGTTCTATCCAGTGAATGTGTCACTACCGAAGTGGTTATTGATCCTTTCTTATTGTAATCCGTTGTTTTATATGATCGATGGGATACGAGGAAGCTTCACAGGGGTCAATAACGTTCTGCATCCCTTGACCGATCTTGGTATTATCTTAGCCCTTTGTATCATTGTTTTAGGATTAGGAAGTTATTTCTTTAATAAATCTGAAGCTTAATTCTTGTAGTCTTAAAATCATTTTTTCTCTCATTACACCGGTGTTTTAAAGATAAATTTCATTAAGGAGAATCGTGTTATAATTTTGTCTATCAGGGAGGAAACAATTGAAAAACTTAGAGAAACAAAGATTTATCATTGGAATAATTTTTTTGTTTTTCTGCGTTGCAATCGCATCGAGCATCTACTTTAGTATCGCGCAAGCAACCCATAACAATGACAATCTAAAAGTGATAACCGAAGCATGTAGTATCAATAGATTTGAGGATACTACGGTGTTCTATCCTATTTCCTTTTTGTATTGTACATATTAGAACATATAATTGTTGACAACCCTGTTGTATTCATGAACAGTATATATCGTCTAGAAACAATAAGAAACCTGTACCACATGATAAACTCAATACGAATAATCGGGACGGGAAATCTTGGAATGGCTCGTTTTACGGACGTCTTCTGCCACTTCAGACGTTCGATTCTTATGAGACTATCTATTACAACTTAGCCATAGGATTTCTTGGGATAAAATTGAAACAAGGAGATGAGGCTCTCTTCTTTTTAGGCTCTGCCATTTACGTAAATATTGATTATGACAAAATTTAAAAGATTTATATAACAAAAAGAAAAATGTAGATTATTCTTTTTCAACACAGTTTCTATATGTTTTCACCATATTAGACAATGCGCACGCAATCGTGACAGGACCAACACCACCGGGAACAGGCGTCAGTAGTGCTGCTTTTTCTAGTACTGACTCAACATCGACATCACCTCGAACACCGTCTTTGGTTTTTATAATACCGACGTCAATAACGATTGCTTTATTTTTGATATGATCCTTAGTGATGAGATTTTTAACCCCTGCACCTGTAATCAGAATATCTGCTTTGCAGCTGTATGATTTTAAGTCCTTTGTAAACACATGACAGATAGTAACTGTTGCGTTTCTGTTCAGAAGAAGGGCAGCCAGTGGTTTTCCTACTACATTGCTATGGTTCACGATTACGATGTCTTTTCCTTTCAGTACAATATGTTCATGGTCCAATATCGTAAGAACCGAGAGGGGCGTACAGGAAACAAGAAATTCATCGCCTATAAGTGTTCTGCCCATGTTTTCTGGGTTGAAGCCCTCAACGTCTTTTAGTGCAGATACGGTCCGCATGAGTTTGTTTGATGAGAGATGTGATGGGACCGGGTATTGAATGAAAATCCCGTGTACCGCAGGGTCATCGTTGAGGCTCTGTATGGTCTGAAGAATGGTTTTTTCTGGGACGTCTGCTTCGAAATGCAGGATTTTTGGGAAAATACCAACCTCGTTGCAGGCAGCGGTCCGTAATTTCAGATATAGTTCTGATGAGGGATCACGACCTATTGTAATGGTCGTAATCGATGGTTCTGTATGATATTTCTTTTTTAGCTGTGAAACCTCAAGGGTTATTTTATTGCGGATTTCTTTTGCAATCTCTCTGCCATTTACCATCGTTGCAGTCATCTTTCTCACCTATGAAATTTAATCAGGATTCTTAAATCTTAGGTTTGGTTCCAATCGCGTAGAACTGTGGGAAGAAGTTGAGTTGGACGCCTTCATCTAAGGATTTGAGAAATTCATATTCCCATTGGTCGATTTCTTTTTCCGATAGTCCTGCATCTTTCAATATCTTAATATAAAAGTCTCGAGAATGGAGATAGTACTGTTTATCTTCTTCGCAGGACCAGATTCTGTTGTTCCCAATCCCTATAATGGTCTCAAGTCCGGCGGTGATGAACAGGGTCCGTAGCTTTCGTCCGATATGGGGATCACCACCTTTTTTCATGATTGCTTCTCCGGCGAACAATGCGTCGACCTTCTGGTTTTCCGGCCAGTGGAT
>DQIQ01000111.1 GCA_003942085.1 Thermoplasmata archaeon
CGGATATCTTTCTCCCTTTGAGCCCTGGTAATAGCATTGTTCTGAGAGGTAAGGAGCAGCAAAATATGATAATAGGGTTCAGCTCTTACCCGCAACGAAAAATCTCCTTTACGATTTTTAAAAAGGCTGTAATTTTTGAATTTTGTTTTATTTTCCTTGCCGTATCCCATGTACGTATTACTTCCTCGGCAATAACGGCGAAATGCTTAATAATCCTCCGCTCCTTTAAAATATAGTACATTCGACCAGTTCTTTGCTGGGAGGATGGGGACGATACCATGTATGTGATTCTGGTTCGTCCCGGTATCGGGAGTTGAACATCATGAATAGAGTGTTGAACAAAGACTTCACTATGGGGTCTTATCTGAATTCTGCGCTGATATCTTTTTCAGATGTTTTTCACCCTGCATCCTGTATGCAGAGTTATCACGTAAGAGAATCAAAAGGGTCAAGACGAACCTCTTTTGCATTGTTTTTTTATCTCCTGCATGATTCCTCTGCCTCCCACGCCGGAGAATCGATGGAGGAGTAGTAACGCATGTTGAATGACCTGATGGAAAAAAGAAAGAAAATTCTTGTTGAATCTGAAGAACACAAAAACCGACGCAACGAACTCAATACCGCTGCCAGCAAGTTCGCCCGTGAACGTAATACTCTCAACAATCAGACACGGGAGTTTGTGGAAGAGGCACAAAAGAACAAAGATCTCCGGGATAAATACAACCAGGATGTCCTTGACTTAAAAGCGCAGCGCAATGAGTTAAATGACAAAGCTAATGTCCTTTTTGAAGAGATCGAAGGATTCAAAAAAGAGCACGGTACGCTTAAAAACCGTGGTGTGAAGGAACTCCAGAAACAGATTGAATTCATGGAGTACCGGCAGCAGACCGAAGTCTTCACAACTGATAAAGAGCGGGAACTCATTGAAAAGATCAAGCAGATGATGGCCCAGGTTCGGGAGCAGGAAGCCGAGCTCGAGCAGAACAAGGATATGCGCGCTAAGATAACAGAAGCTCGCGATTTTCGAAAACTAGCATCTGATCTTCATGCAAAGGTTACTGAGTTTGCCGAACTTGCACAGAAACACCACGATCTCATGGTTGAATCCTACAGAAAAGCAGACAAATCACGTGAAGCGGCGGATACTGCGCACAAAAGTTTTGTCGAGGCTCAGGAATCTGCAGATTCCGAACATAAATTCTTTATCGCCTGCCAGAAAGAACTTCGTGATTACGACAAGGTAATTTCCGGCCTCCGTAAGAAGACAAAGAAGGTGAAGGTTACAAAAGAACAAAAAGCTGTACGCAAAGAAGCAGAGAGTCTCTTCAAGAACTTCAGGGCAGGAGAAAAACTCACTACCGATGATATATTGCTCCTCCAGCGCTCAAAACTTATCTGATCCCCTTTTTTTACCGTCAGTAATAATTTAATAGGTTCACCGCAATTTTATACTAATAATGACGTTGGGTCGTACATTAGTACTCAGTGTTGATCGGGATGATGATATCGGGTGGAAGGCAAAAGTTGAAAGCCCGGCCATCGGTCGTGCAGCCTGCCTGAAGGCTGCAAATACATTAGCTCTGGCAGACCCTGAGGATTCTGACGTCAATGCAATATTTTCAGCAGTCAAGATCTACGATGAGCTGACTGAGAAAGGGGAGGAGACTGCAATAGCGGTGATCGCTGGCAACCATCTCCATATGATTGAAGGGGATCGGAGGATCGCAACCTCCCTTGAACAGGTAATCAAAGAGACTCAGGCTACGAATTGCATTCTTGTAACTGATGGTGCAGAAGACGAGTATGTGATTCCCATCATCCAGTCCCAGATTCCGGTTTCAAGCATCCGCAGGGTCATAGTAAACCAGATGCCCAATCTTGAAGGCACCTATTATATTCTTAAAAAATTTCTCGATGACCCGAAAATCTCCCGAATGATATTTATCCCCCTTGGCCTTGCAATGCTCCTGTATGCGATCGCATACCTGCTGGATGCCCCGGGAATTGCAACGATTATTGTGGTGGGTGTAATCGGGGGGTACCTGCTGTATAAGGGATTCGGGTTTGATGAGATTGTTCACAGTATCATCGATGCTCTCCGATTATCACTCTCACGAGGGCGGTTTTCGTTTGTAACCTATACTACAACTATTCTTCTTATTATCATTGGATTTACAGTAGGTTTTATTAATGTACTGAAATTTTACTCTTCTGACGCTAGTTTAGGACTTCTTCTTTACCTGATGACCTTTATTTATGGTTCAATTGAATGGTTTATCATTGCTGGACTTGTAACATCCGTTGGTGTTATCATAGATGTTTACGCAAATGAACGAGAGGCACTTGGAAAGGTGATAGTTTTTCCCTTTTTTGTCATTGCCGTCGGTTTCATCCTCTATGCTGCCAGCGTCTATATCATCTCGGTAAGTGGTGTTCCCGATTTTCCCCTCACACCGGATGAATCAGCAAAAAATATTCTTTATTCTACCATTATAGGAGTTATTTCTGCGATCATCGGTGTTATCACCCAGTTTTTTGTCAATAGAAAGATGGCGGAACTTCGTAAGCAGGAAATAATTGAAGTCATATAAAAAAATTTACCCGGTACATTTTTACTATATTGTGTTGTCCTTATCATTTCATGATACACAGCAGTGGAAAAAAGGT
>DQIQ01000112.1 GCA_003942085.1 Thermoplasmata archaeon
CCAGAAGCCAAAGTGTCCTGCCTCATATGCCACCTTCATCCATGAACCCTGGAAACACTTAAGCAATCTCTTCAACGATTGGTATTGTCCCGGGCTACGACTGTTGAAGATTTCTTCTCCCTCCGTGCGCACGGTAACCTGCCAGCTCTCTTTGTGTACGTCAATTCCCACATAGACTCTCTTGCCGACCACGGATACCCCTTCTTTCTTTCCCGCTCTTCTCATTGTGAACCTCCTTTTTTCGAAGAGTATATCAATACCCTTCAGAGGGGCCACAATCTATCGTAGTATTTACGACTAAATGATTTGTTGAAATGATATTCTAAGAATTACGGGTTGAAATGCAGTATGACGCGGGCTTCATCAGGAGCGTTACGCGATTCGGTGGAGCGATGAGTTATGCTGCTTTCTATGGTCTTATCTCAACAATCGTACCATTGGGCGCTAACTTGTCAATTTCCTCTATTTCTTCGTCTGTAACGGCAATACACCCTTTCGTCCAGTCAACCTCTGTGTGAGAATCACCAACCCACGAGAAACCATTCTTAATGCCATGGATCATGATGTCTCCGCCCGGGGAAACACCAAGTTCTCTTGCTCGCTTTTTGTCTTTCTCGTTTGGATAGGAAATATGAAGAGATAGGTGATAACCGCTGTCCTTGTTTCTTGAATCGATGACGTAGGTTCCCTCGGGGGTTTTATTATCACCTTGCCTTTCTTTTGGACCAATCGGGTTTCCCCCCAACGCTATTTTGTAGGTCTTGAGTACCTCGCCCCTTGTGAGCAACGCCAATCGTCGTTCTTTCTTTTCTATGAGAATCTTATCTGCCGGTTCCTTCCGGAGTGCAAAAATCTTTTGTTCGAGCACTTCAATCTTTTTTTGCAGTGCAACAATCCCATTCTCCTTGCTTTTAACTTCTTGCTGGAGAGTCTCAATTTGTGTTTGCTGCGTAGCAATCGTCTTATCCTTGATAATGACATTGTTGATATTGAATATCATCATCTCGCTGTCTCGCCTGTACTCACTCTCCGGATAATCCTTTATGAGTTTCTGAAAACATTCCAGAGATTTCTGATAATCTTTTTGCTCATTCCTGGGATACGCATAAATAATACCCATCTCAAAAAGAACCCTGTCGCTCGCCGTGGGATATTTTTCAATAATCTGCTCATATTTGCTCAGAGAGGCCTCGTAGTCTCCCTGGCTGAAAAAATCATTCGCTTCTTGGAAGATTGACCTGGCCTGAAGTCCCTCATCAAAGTAACTGCATCCGCATATTAGAATTGGTGTAATTATTATGCAGACAAAGAAAAGGCGAAGACGCTCACCTATCCTACTTTGCTTTTTACACATATACCTCTTCGTGTTCGTTAATAATATGTTTGATGATCGCACAACCAGTCCTCTTCCTGAGATATACAAAACATGTACCACATTATAAGTTTAAACTCTGCAAATTTATCATTATTACGGTTGGACAGATTGAATACTCGATGGTTCAGACAGACTCGAACTGTGGGGGTATGAGGAAGTGGGAGAGTCTCAAGGCCCGCCCACTTCCTTTTCGGAGCACCAAAAGTAAAGTTAACAACAACACAAAAAATTGTCTTACTTCTTCATTGATTTCTGGAAAGCGGCGTCAGCCTTTGCCGCCTTTTCATCTGCGATCCTCTCTCTTTCCTCTGCCATCTTTACAGCATTTTCGGTGCGGGCTACGGCATCATTTGCCTTTAAGGTGGCCGCATCGGCTGCCGCCTTGGCAGCCTGCGCATCCATCGCTGCCTGATCAGCTTTCGCACGATTCTGCATTTCCTGCGCCTGAACTTTCTCGAGGTCACCTTGTGTTGCGCAACCCACCATAGTTAAAGCAAGAACAAGCATCATTGAAATTACCAAAAGACCCTTCTTCATTATCTAATCACCTCCTTCCCATTCAGTTTACCTTATTTTATCAGTTACTATTTAAATTCACCGCTACTTCACAAAAAATATTCATATTGGTCTTTGACTTGTTGAAAAAACATGTACTGCATTTAGAGTTAAAGTACAACCATTTCTTTTTTCTCAATGCAGGGTCTCCTCGCTGGAGGGCGTTAATTTAATGAGCTGTGCGGCCTGAACGTGTTGTATTCCAGTCATCCCCGGTATTGTCTGGTTATAAGGGTCAAAAGGGATATTGGTAAAACATGGGAAATGTGCCGATGTTACAAAATGATTCGCTTCAGGAGCTCTAAAAATTCCTTCTGGTAAAAAGCTGGCTCCGTTAGGGATGTGCTTTTCTATGATCCTATTAACTAATTTCAATAATGATTTTATCTTCTGAGGTATCAATTTAAATAGGTATCATCCCAAAGTATTATTTACATTGTCTTTTACAACCTGCAACCACATCCCATCAATCTTTATCAGCCCCTCTCTATTCCCCTGTTCTTTTTGGCATAGACGTCTCCACCCATTGCACTTGTCATAAGCAATTGGCATGCCGCACACAGCGTGTTTGAATTAACATGATGATATTTAAGCAGAATAACACGATGAAGCTATGCCAGACAAAGGTGTTTTGAAGGGTTTTCACTACGGTCAGAAAAGGTGAAATGAGAGGAATTAGCTTAACTATTTGAATACGCTACATTTTTATGTGAAGGGGATCTCCTACACCTATT
>DQIQ01000113.1 GCA_003942085.1 Thermoplasmata archaeon
AGGCGCCATATACTATAATCATTGAAACGTAAAAAAGATGGTGCTCTACCTTCGTATCCAATCAATTGTTGGAGTTCTGATAGTATTGACAGTGATCTGGCATGTGCGAAATAATAGAGATTAAGAAACAAGGGATAAGTGTGTAATTGATAAGTGAGCGATTTAATTTACAAAGTTGCATATAAGAATCACAGAAATAATTAGATACGCATTGTTCCGTTTGTGATAAGAAGTTCTCACCAAGAGAGAAGCGGGCGTAGGGGCATTCGGTGTTTAATGGCGATGAAAATCTTGAACTTCAAGGTTGTATATCTGTTCCAAAAGTGTGGATTTAAAGACGAACCTTGTACAGACAAGCCCTTCAAATGTTGCGTGGAAAAGCATTCCAAAAAACTGGTGGTAGAATGAACATACATTTTGTGGGGTATTTAAAAACTTTCGTAAAACAGGAGTTTGAACTCCTGAAAAAAGATCATAATGTAACAGCATTTGATTTGGTAATCCACGCATCATCGTTTTGGCAAATCCCAAAATATTTTATCACCACATTACTCGACTGGAAAAATGTTCGTAATTCCGATGTTGTCTGGATCTGGGTTGCAGATTATCCGGCAATTCCCTTCATACTTCTTGCAAAGATATTCAAGAAACGGGTGCTTGTCACTATCAGTGGGTTTGAAGTTTTTGCAGCGCCCGAAATTGGATACGGCAACCAACTCTATCCGTTACGAGGTGCAGCATCTAAATGGATACTTCGAAATTCGACTCTTACGATCGCGATGAGCAATGCATACAAAAATATTGTAATTTCATTGGAACCTGCAGCGAATGTGATAGTAATACATGGTTGGATTGACACAAGTTTATGCGAAGAACCCTTGCCAGAAAAATCGGGTGTCGTAACTTCAGTTGCAAAATATAAAGTGGTTCACCTTGTCAAGAATATTCCCCTTTTTATAGAAGCAACAAAAGGCATGGAAGTAAAAGTTATTGAGAATGTTCCCCATGAAACTCTCATTACTGAACTTAAATCTGCAAAAGTATATTGCCAGTTATCAATTACTGATCAATTTCCATTAACTCTTTTAGAGGCAATGGCATGTGGTTGTATCCCTGTTGTGAGTAATAGTGGAGGACCGCCGGAAATTGTTGGTGATGTGGGTTTTATTGTCCCTTATGGAGATGTAGTCAAAACAAAAGAAGCGATACATTCAGCATTAATATCAACACCTGCAGATATACAGGCATCACGGGACAGAGCAAGAATATTCTCAATAGAACGAAGAAATTTCGAAGTAAAAAAAATGTTAGATGACATAATGCTCAAATAATTATCCCTCAGTTGGATCGTACTTCTAACGTGTTTTGTTCTAAGATTCTCAACTGATTTTGTTTGTTTTTTCGATTGATCCCCAATATAGATTTATAAACTTTAACGGCACCTTGATGAAATTTCATGAGCATCGTTGCGTGGAATTTATCAATTACAATCTCTTGTTTGTTTGAAGGTCATGAGGGTAATCTGGCAACTGTGTTCAAGCAGGAATCCACCCAACTCTTCATTTCCAAACACATTTTACGCACAACAACGAAGAATACATACACAGATGGCTCAGATTACCGTGGACATCGGAGGGAGCCCGGGTATTAATTGCCGTGGGTTTTGCGAATATTGTTATTTTAAGAAAGTCCGGGGTGTCCAGCCACTTGGGTGCAGATACTGCCTGCCATTCAAAAAAGGGTGCGACTATTGCACCCGTGGTGTCAAGGAAGAGTACAGCGGTTTTAAGGATCTCAAAACGATTGGAGATGAAACGCTTGCAAACCTGCAGGGAAAAAGCGGGGACCTTGAACGAATTACCATCAGCGGTGGTGGAGATCCCAGTTGTTATCCAAGGTTCACTGAATTGATAGAACTTCTTGGAACTATGGAGGCCCCTCTTCATATCGGGTATACGAGCGGAAAAGGCTGGGATGATCCAGCCATAGCAGACCTGCTCATTGATCATGGTCTTTCTGAATTGTCTTTTACGGTTTTTGCATCAGATCCGGCTCTTCGCAAACGCTATATGCATGATCCAACACCCGAAGTTTCCTTATCAATCCTAGAGAAACTGTGCGAAAATGTGGATGTATATGCTGCTTCTGTCATCATACCGGGAGTCAACGATGGAGTAGTGCTTGAACAAACCTGCGAATGGCTCCAGGAACGGGGTGCCAAAGGAATCATCCTCATGCGGTTTGCCAATGCCACGGAACAGGGATTGATTCTGGGGAATGGACCCATCATCAGCCATCAGAAGGTTCAGGATGTTGAATCATTCCGGGATCTGATTTCAGACCTGAATCAGAGATTTTCCTTAAAAATCTCCGGTACTCCTCTCTGGGACCCGGATATCGGGTCACCGTTTGCGATTCTCACGGAACCTGATTTAATAAGTAAACTACCACAGGTTCAGCGACGGGCAACGGTCATCAGTGGAAGTATTGCAGCACCGTATATCAACAAAGTTCTGGTATCCTGTGGATCGAAAGTTCCGGTCGTTCCCGTGCAAAAAGAGATTGCATGCCTGATCACCACCGATGATTTACGAAAACTGGATCTGTCTCAG
>DQIQ01000031.1 GCA_003942085.1 Thermoplasmata archaeon
CATCAAGCAAATTACCAGACGCAGCAACATACGCCACCGCAGGTGTCGAAGAAGTACTCGAAAGACCAGTTGTAGTAATAGTCATCGTAGTACCTGCCTCCACACCAGGGACAGTAATAACAGTAGCACCAGCAACAGTCCACGCTGAAGTCTCAGCAGCAGGCTCATTAACCGTCTCACTAAAAGTCAACACAACCGTATTCAACGCAGTACGAGCCGCAGTAAAAGTAGGCGAAACATGATCAGTAGCTGCCACCGCACCACCATTAGCCACCTCATTCTGAGCCACTGAATTATCTTTAATATCACCAGTTGCAGACACATAACCCACATTTGGCGTACCATCAGTCGCCGTCAACCCAGTAGTAGTAAGAGTAACTGTCGTAGAAGCAGACGGCGCAGAATTGGTAACAGCTGAAGCCCCCACAACCGTAAACGAATTAAGAATAGCAGTCCCAGTCACCGTCTCACTAAAAGTCAACACAACCGTATTCAACGCAGTCCTATCAGCAGTAAACGTAGGTGGAACCTGATCCGCAGCATTCGCAGTCGCACCATTAGCCATCTCATTCGTAGCAGCAGACGCATCAAGCAAATTACCAGACGCAGCAACATACGCCACCGCAGGTGTCGAAGAAGTACTCGAAAGACCAGTTGTAGTAATAGTCATCGTAGTACCTGCCTCCACACCAGGGACAGTAATAACAGTAGCACCAGCAACAGTCCACGCTGAAGTCTCAGCAGCAGGCTCATTAACCGTCTCACTAAAAGTCAACACAACCGTATTCAACGCAGTACGAGCCGCAGTAAAAGTAGGCGAAACATGATCGAAGTACTCGAAAGACCAGTTGTAGTAATAGTCATCGTAGTACCTGCCTCCACACCAGGGACAGTAATAACAGTAGCACCAGCAACAGTCCACGCTGAAGTCTCAGCAGCAGGCTCATTAACCGTCTCACTAAAAGTCAACACAATTGTGTTCAATGCAGTCCTATCAGCAGTAAACGTCGGCTTTACACCATCAGAAACAGCAACACTTGATGCATCTGCAATCTCATTATTTGTAGCATCTGCAAACTCTGCAGCTGCCGCAGTATAGACCAAATTAAGCGCACCAGTTGGATTAGTATCTAGAATTGAACCTGTCAATGTAAGAGTTACAGTAGTTGAACCAGCTGAAATATCAGTATTAGCGGTAACAGTTGCACCATTTGCATCAGCACCAGTCAAAGACCAACCTGCACCATTTGTTGTTGGAGCATCTACTGTTTCAGAAAAAGTCACCACAATCGTATTAAGAGCAGTCGCCACAGCAGTATACGTCGGCTTCTGACCATCTGCGAGAACTTGATTATTGACAAAAACTAAAGGGCTTGAGGTGCTTACACTGTGAATACCTGTATTCAAGTCTACTCTCCCGGTCGCGCTAGTGCCGACGGCAGTACCATCAAATGAGAGTATAATAGTGTCAGTGCCATTACCAGAGATTATGCCAGTGACCAGCCTTGCTACAGAGTTCACCTGTAGATCATCAAAGTCAGTTGCAACGCAATGAACAGCCTCATTAAAAACCACGGTAAATTGGTTAGGACCTGTGATTCTGGCACTTGATACTGTAGGGACACCTGCTGAAACCATTGGTGTTGTTACAATCAACACTAGTAATAATGTTGAAAGCAGCAGCATTGTAGTTGTAAAGCTTAATACTAGCTTTGTTCTTTTTTCATTTCTTTTTTCTGTTGTATTTTTCATCTCTCACTCACCTTTATCCATCTAATGCTTATTTTTATGCAAAAAATGTGCATCTGTTCAAAACACTTCTAAATATTTTTAGCATTACTAATGCATCCCATAAGCATTACTCAAACATTACGATAATGAATAGACTTGGTGAATATATATTTTTCGATAAATGAACGTAACAAGTTTTTTATTTTAGTTTGTGGGGCAGAATTTATTATCTTTAATGTTTTTAGAAACTACTCACATTTATTTTAAATAAGACCTTACTACCCCTGAAATCCGATATATTCTTCCTCAATGAAAAGACTGTAAAGAGCTATATGGACACCATACTTTTTGAAATAAATCAGACAACAGAACTCAGTTCCCTTTTTTTTTAGGGCATCAGCATCTGTTTCTAGCATATGGTCAACGATAAATTTGCGAAGATAACCATAAAGAGAAACATCAAGGTTTAATGAATAAATGAAAGGAGATTTACGTGAATTTCTCAGTTTTTGTTCATTACAGGATAAGACGCCATCTCAAAACGACCAACACTGCCACGATCACTCCGATAATACCAGCGATAATGATATAGAGCCAGGGGAACGCTGCTGTTTGTTCTTCTACCGGCAGATTAACAAAATAGGTTGCTGTGGAAGCAACAGTGTTCCCATTATCATCCTGCGCGTTAATCGATAAAAGATAGGGGCCGTTCCCAAGGTCATAGGACGGCGTGAATGTGAAGTTCGCTTGATTTGTGCTGAATTGATTAGTGATATCTATACCACCAAAAGAAGCAGAGTTAATAGTCACAGGAGTAAAGTAAGTGATAGAGATGGTTGGTCTGGCGATCGTAAACGTCGTACCATCCGCTGGCTGAAAGACCGGTGGGAGGATATCATACGTATAAATAATATTGTACTGTACCGCAGGATCATCAAGGACGTAGATTTTCCCATTCTCGCGCCAGATCCGATCCGCAGGGATGGTTCTACCCTCATTGGTTTCCACGGTTAACTGGAATGTCTGATATTGTATCGGCGGGTAGAGGTCCGTCATTTCGAAATAAAACCATCCAGTTTTTTGAACCTCGACAATCGTGATGACTTCCTTTGCAGTGGTATCGACCCAGGCCTGCCCAGAAGCGAGCGTGGTTGACTCATAAGACACGACCGCAATTGTGTTTGACGTAGTATCCCAGAAGAACCCAGGGATGGAACTATTATTGATCGAAAGAAGCACGACTGCGCTTCCATTGATAGTGACAAAGCGAACCTCGGTAAGAACACTGTTAGGGTCAGTAAATGTATCAAGGATGTCGTCCCCGTTCGTATCATTTACATTGAACGCTGCTGGGAGGCTGACACCAAACTGTAACTCAATAGTACGAAGGGTTGATGCTGACGCCGTGACTCCAGGTTGACCTTCTTCAGAAGGGATGCCATCTTCAGGAGGACTCACACCCGAGGTAACGGTAAAGTTACTTGGAGCAGAAGAATACATTTTAGTTACGCCCGTTAATGTTGCATTGGCAAAGAGTCGCCCATAAAACGATCCTGCGAAATGCGTGGTATAGCGGATCCTGTAAGAAAGGGTAATATTATTTGCCCCTGCAGTTCCATATCCAAACCCAAATCCTGCAACGGTTTGATTCCAGCGATATCCATAGTCAACGTCGTATCCCAACCCATAAGTATTCCAGGAAGCCAGAACCGTTATATTAGGAGACATCAGAGTAACATTGAACCGATTATTTGCGTCAACAAGTTCCAATCCAGTAACATGAAAGACTACATTTTCAACAGCAGCATCCCCATTCCGGTCAAAAATAGTGAAATTGAGGCTAACCAAAGGGATACGTTCAACATCTTGCAGCGAGATATTCACATCAGAAAAAATAATTGTCCCACCATTGGTCGTACTACCTGAACTTCGGTTCCCTGTCGTAAGAGAAATACTTGCGGCTGACGGAATAAAAGCGGTGAATAATAGAAATACCAACACCCCTAAAATAACGAGGCCACCCAAAGCATTCATTGTTTTTCTCTTCACCATCTGTATCATTTCTCTCCACGGTCGCAGAGATAGACTGAATGATACCTTCAGCAGTATTTAAAATTACTTTAATTTTAAGAGTCCACCTTGTTCCCTTTGCCTTAAAAAGTTCGATGCCTCAATGCATAGGTATTGTTTCCATGATATATCAATGTTTTATTCTGCATACTGGTACGAGCATTAAGAGGAGTTGATGAATGTCATGGGAACTTCTACTAAATTTCTTCAGAGCGTTTTTAGAAAAGTTCATTGGAAAACCGCCAGCAGTTTTTTCAGGGCTCTGGCCGTTAGACCTTATCATAGATTCGGAAAGTATACACTTCTTGTCCTCCTTTGTTGTGGGCTGGCTGGCATTCTCATTGACCTGGATCATCTTGTCATCATCCAAACACAAATGGTCAGACCGTTCCATCTTCCGGTGTGGATTTTTCTTTGCGCTTGCACTCTCGGTTACTACGCATATCTTCATCGACGGGTTCACCAACTGGGCGTAGCCGAGGATAAACACAGAAGCAACAGTTCTTCCCTTATTAAAAAATGATTGTATTCATTGGGATTGGTCTATCAATTTGAAGTATTCCTGTGTATTATTTTTCCAGGTTTTTTTCATGTAATAGAAATTCATAGGCAGGAATTATTTGAATGTGTTTGTTGTTGATTTTATAGGTTTCTTCTTTATTAGATGAGATGATGTAGCCTGTATCAACGTGGAATTTTTCCATGAATTTTAAGAGGCTTTTTGTTTCTATTTTTCCGTATTTGATTTCGATGGGTTCTATTTTTTTGTTGATACGTATAATATCAACTTCGTTTTGATACGAGTCTCTCCAAAAATATTCTGCGTTGAGTTGGTTGACGAGAATTGTCTCAAATACTTTTGATTGGGACACCGAATCTTCTTTGTAAAGAAGATCAGCTGAGGGGATGGCGGGGTAATATTTTTTTAGTTTTCGTTCGACTTTTCGCCTGCTTCTTGAATGATTATATAGTTTTCTTATCAGGAATGATTCTTCAAGGTACCGAAGGTATGTCGAAAGGGTTTGTCTTGAAAGATGAAGTTCTTGGGAAAGTGCTGAAAATTCAATCAGTTGTCCTGGTTCTTCCATGATGATGTTCAAGAGGGATTCAAGCAGCGAGATATCCTTTATTTTGAAGAGACGTGGGATATCACGATAAATGACTTTTTCGACAATGCTTTCTTTTAGGTATTTTTTGATGATTTCTTTTTCTTTGATGTCGACAAGTTCAGGGAAACCTTGTGTATGGACATATTCTTTGAAGAGCGCAGCCAGTTCTTTTTCGTACAGGTTGATGTGCTGTAGGTTTCTGTTCTTGAATCTGAGGTATTCTTTGAATGAGAGTGATTCGATTTTGAATTCAAATATTCTTCCGGAGAGTGTTTCTTTTGATCTTTTTTTTATGAAGAGGGATTCTGATCCAGAGATGATAATTTTAATATGTTTTCCATGGGTATCGTACAGTCTTTTGAGTTGTTCTTCCCAGTTTTCTACTTTTTGTATTTCATCGAGAATAAGGAGATACGGTTGGTTTTCGATTGTTCGCTCCATGAGTTGTTCGTATTCGGTCAGAATGTCTCTGATTTCAGTTTCTCTGAATTCATCGAAGGAGAAATAAAGGATATTTTTAGGGTCGAATTTTTTTTGTATATGGTCTTGTATTATTTTGAAGAGAAGCGTTGTTTTTCCGACTCGCCTCAGACCCGTGAGTGCAATAATTTGTTTTGTTGTTAGGAATTTTGAGATCTGGTGGTAGATGTCCCGTTCTTTGTATTCCAGGGTGAATGAAGTTTTCCACCAGGGGTTTGACTCGATCAAAATGTCCCTTATTTTCGTCATATGTATTTAACCTACTATCGATTCTACGTTAAGTGTATTTAACACATATTATTTAAAAGTTGTGTTTAGGGTCATTTACACCCCACACATTTGTCGATGTTAGACGCCTTGGTTTTCTGCTTGGCCTGGATCATCTTGTCATCATCCAAACACAGAAGGTCAGACCGTTCCATCTTCCGGTGTGGATTGGCCTTTGCGCTTGCACTCTCGGTTACTACGCATATCTTCATCGACGGGTTCACCAGCTGGGTATTAAAAAGAGAATAAAGGATACGAAAAAGAATCATTTTGTTAATGCGATATCCAGAAATTTCTTCTTCCAGGGAAAAAAAGATATGTTTTATTATCTCAAATAATCATAACACGATCCTAACGATTTTTTTTGGATTGACTAAAGTCTTAAAGCACAGAAAACTATTAAAACCAGGTCCCGATTTTTCTCCTGAAAATGCGGGTATGATCTAGTGGTTATGATATTAGCTTCCCAAGCTAGTCACTCGGGTTCGAATCCCGGTACCCGCATCAGATAAACAGGGGATAAAATATGAAAACAAAGGTAAGCATCGGTGACCGAATCGAGCTTGTCTTCATCAATGACTCCTGGACACGATTAAAACCAGGTGACCAGGGCACCGTGACAAAAATAGAGGACGAATCAGACGAAACCCTGGTGTGGGTCCAGTGGGACAGCGGTGAGCATCTTGCGCTGCTCGACCCTATCGACAAGTTCATAGTCATAAAAAAATAAAAAAGACAGCGGTTTGAACTACTAAAACCTGCTGAAAATTTCATGAAAAAATTGGAAAATGTGGGGAAACCGTTGCGCTAACTGCTCAAAGAAATCCACCCAAATCATCTGGCTGCGTGGCATGGTCACCGCAAGCGGGTCTGACCAGTTGCTCTCATCCCCATGGACATCTTTTGCTTTCACCTTTATCGAATAGTCTCCCTTGACGGTCCATGAATGTTGTGCTGTTGCCGGAACTCCGGATGCAAACGGCCCGAGCCATTCGCTGGCATTCCCGTCGCCCCAGTCCCACAAATAATATACTTGATCGCTGTCAGCATCAGTGGTTGTTGTTGAATACAGATATATTGCTCCGATCTTCCCGGAAATCGAACCAGTCGGTCGCTGTGGTTTTTCTGGAGGGGTGTTTGTTTCCACATCTCCATGAGCGGTAAAGCTATGTGCGCCAGCCTCACCGATATACGGATGATTTTCTGCTCGCCCTGAGGCATCCTCAGCATGGATATAATACGACACGATAGTACCGTTTACCTGGGGAGGGATCACCGCATGGTAGTAATCATTTCCCAGCGACTGCATCGCAAGATAGTTCCAGCTTTGATTATTTATCGTCCAATACACGCCGGTTGCGGCGCTGATGAGGTTCTGTCCGCTGTACGGATAGATCTTTGCTTGGATATCATAGCCGTTTGGGCTTGACTGCTCACCGGTCAACGGTGTGTGCTCTAGATAAAGCATGTATCGGTCTGTTATCCCCATAGCCCGGCAGTGGAGCGCATCGGTTGATTCCCAGCTTCCCGTGAAACCAAGGACCTCGTACCCAGGCATTGCACTTTGATAAGACGCGATCGCATCATCATCCCATTGGTCTGCGCCCATGATGGGCACAAAGACCTTGTTGTTCAAAATAAGAGAGTTCGTATAGGGTTCATCACCAGGGGTGTATACGCGCACGACATGATAGGGCGTCCCATAGCAGCTTGTTTGGTTTTCGAAATAACTCACTGCTCCTTCGATCTCACTATACTGAGAATGAGATGAAGGCACCTGGCGGATCAATATCGTATCAGGTGAAAGCAACTTCCCCCAGCAATCGATATGTTTAATGTACTGACCGTTCACATCAGGGACGACCTGATAGGTGCTGATACCAAGATAATCACTTACTATCTGATTGATCTCCGCATGGGAATGTCCTGGGTTTTCTTCCCATACCAGGTCAGTGGAAATAGCGATCCCCTGCCCATCCGTCATATAGTTACCCCCCGCAGTGGTCAACGGCATATTATAAAAGGGCAGGCTTTGGTTGATTGCATATTTCGTTGGGATCTGATCATCATTGGGGCGCGGTCGGTTATACGTAAAATCAACGACACCCTGCTGACTGTCTGCATTGAAAATAAACCACGGACCATAGTCACGCGTCCAGTACGAATCTGATGCAGCGATAAGATAACTACAATGAGTAAGGTTAATCCCATGGCTTTGATACTGGGATTGAACAGTATTTTTCTCTGAAACACTTGCAACAATGGTCACCACGTTGACGTCTTGGGCCATCTCCTTGATGACATCATAGGAAATCCCAAAGGAATACCGAATGAGGACGCCCTGCATCGGCTCGAATTCCGCGGGTTGGCGGATGGTTGCTCGAGACGATGAAAACACTGAATAGGTGACGCTTGAATTCTGAGTTGTGGAACCAGCCTTTTGTTGCTCAACGGGCACTGCACTGACCACGGTTACGCTGAGCAGAAGAGCGACCGTTAGTACGACCCAGAGTACCTGATTTTTCTTAACCATAGATAGTATCCCCTTAACTTTTTCTGCAAGAGCAGCCTGTTATCGTAATAGTTCTTCGAATCATTTCAAGAGATAATCTGATGTCTTGTACCATCCCCGATCGGGGCCAGGTGCAATACCTCAAAGGAGGTAAGAGTGCACCAGATGGTTAGACTTTTACCAGACTTACAAAGAAATGGAAGAGATGAGGAAAGAGCGTTTTGAGCAAATCAACGAAGTGGGCGATGAACGGAACATTATATGGCATGGTGACGTCCAATGGATCTGACCAGTTGCTCTCACCGCCGCGGATATCCTTTGCTTTGACACGCACAGGATAGGTTCCTTTCACGGGCCATGATTTCTGCGCTGATGCTTTTTGTCCGGAGGCATATGGTCCAAGCCATTCACTGAAATTCCCGTCGCCCCAGTCCCACATGTAATAGAGTTGATCACCATCTGCATCAGTGGTTTCTGTGCTGTAGAGATAGGTATTCCCAGGTGCTCCAGTAGCTTTTCCTGTGGGTTTTGCGGGTGTCTCAGGAAGAATGTTGGGTTCTCCAACGGAGAGCGTCGCCATATAAGGTATTTTGTTAAAACCAGTGACGACAAGTTGCACCTCACCAGAGACACTGATCGGTGAGAAGAACTGGATGATCGCATGACCGGTCTGATCAGCATAGCCATTGCCTAAAAGCACGCCATTAGCAGAAATCGCACACAGAGCACCAGCGACACCAGGGACGTCGAGTGCAAATGTCTCTGCTCCATTTGGTATAAACGTGTCATGGGTCACTGTCATCACTGCAGGGGTGTCAGTACGCACTTGAACGGATGGGTCACCAAACACAGTCCATGCATCGGCTTCGGTTTCCCCATCGGCTCCATAATCATCGATCATGGCCATCGCGCCGTTGTAACAAAGAGCACCATAGGTGGTCTTTTTGTTATCGGGATACATTCCGACCAAGATGTTGTTGAACTCATCCTGTGCTTCCATTGGGGGAGACCAGCTTTGACTTATCGATGACATGTAAGCACCAATCGCACCGGTCGGCTGCCCATTATGGGTCGCTCGCAGCCAGGCTTCTCCAAAACATGTGCCGGTATCAAATTCTCCATTATTACAAGCAACTGATACAATGAACGGGAGCATGTTATCGTTGGTTAAAGCGTTAACCTCAGTGTTGCTAAACCCACTTGTACCCCAGGAGACTTGTGAGCCATGTCCACAGTAATTAAGGATACTACATCCTTCATTCAATGAAGTAGCAACCATTGTTGTCGTTGGACTTCCAGGAGCATCTCCTCCGCCTTGATTTCCATCGTACAGTTCATCGACAGCACTGTAGGTAAAGTTGGTTAGAAGGGTGCGAATATTCCTCATATGTTGATAGTCATATTCACCATCGTCTCCAGTACCTTGACCTGAGGCGATCCCTACCCCTTTCTTATACCAGGTGGCATCGACCTGTGGGTCACGCTCATACGTAATGGTCCGGTTGACCTGTGTTTGAGCTTGTCCGATGTTTTCTGCGGAGAACCGCCCGATGAAGAGATCAGCATAATGATCTGTTCCTACAACGTAGGTATAGCTCGGGTCAGACGCACCATATCCAGGATATAATGTCGGCACTTGCGCAACATCACCGACGAGAAGGACAAAGGTGAGTCCCTTTGTGTTGTAATAATCAGTGATATAGGTTTTTATCGCATTGGCATTCCCGATCGTTGAGACATTCACTAGTTCAGTTGGGATTCCTTTGAGATTTTTCCATGCGACGAACGGGACTACTGCTGGATAGAAACTGTCGTAGGTGATGACCAGCATGTTGCCCTGCTCAGAAACAGGATTATACTTTGCTGCATTGAAGTTAATGAAATGGCGTTCATAAATCGGGAGGAATGCGCTGTCGACCTTGGTAAGGGTGTGTTGTGATGAACTGCTTAAGGAGAGTGATTTCGTCGGGGTGATTTGAACAGTGATATCGTTGTAGAACCGAAGGGTCGCGGTGACAGGGTTATATTGGAAGGGGTGAATCGTGACGACCTGGCCGCGGAAATCCCGAAGGAAATACGGTTCTTGCAGTTCTGCGACTGCTGTTGGATACCAGGTGTTTTGGCTGTAGAGGTCGCTAAACTCATAGGTCACATCTGCCGGGTTTATCGTCCGTGGCAGGTTGCCTTTTGAAGGAGCGACATAGATGTTTGCGTACTCCTCATAGGTCGCTGCGGTGACGCGGATGCTCATGGTTGCGCCATCAGGGATGATGATACTGCGAGAAATCGTTGGAAGATCAGGTGCACCTGCATCAAGGCTGCTGGGTTCTTTGTTTAAACCTACGGTGACGTATTGTTTATCGGCAATCATTACTGGTGTCATGGAAAACGTGCCAAGGATATAATGAATTGTGGTGATGTCCCCAATATTTTGCACTGAAACAGTGACCGCAGCATTGCTTGCGACATTTGTTCCCTGCGTCCCTGTATTACCACTGCTCATTACCGGTAGAACGCTTGCTCCCATAACAAAAAGGCCTACAAAAAGAATTAATAACTTCTTCATGATTTTTTCGCTCATAGTATCCCCCTATTTTTCATAGCTGGATTATAGATCTTTCTATTTGTACTTAACTCTATAATCGCTATATATACTTTTCTTTTATAATAAAAAATAAAGAAAATATAAAAAAAAGCACATAGATGCCTCTGCGTAATCATAAACGACTGGTTTTTCTTATAAAAAGGAAAAAATTGCACCTATTTGGCACAACTTACAAATCCAGGCTACTCTTTTTGATGCTAATACCTGGGCTCGCTTGGCATACTTTATTAAAAATCGAATAGGTTTTTTTGTTTGGTAAGCTGGTTTAGCGATGAAAAATTCTCAAGGATTGGTTCAATGCGATCCCTGGAGAACTGATGCTCGTCGCATAGAATGCGGATCGCCGCGGAAAGGTCTGGTTTTGGCCACTCAAGGTCATACTCCTCGGCGATGGTGGGCGTAAGAAAGATCGTTCGCACCGCCGCGATTTCCTCAGCAGACGGTTTCTGTTCAGAATCCGGAATGCTGTCCAATGCATCCTCAAGGTTACCTTTCTCTTGTAAAAGCTTCAGGCTCTTTTTAGGACCATATCCTTTGATTCCTTCGTTAAAATCAGTCCCGATGAGGAGAGCGATATCAACAAGCTGCTCACGCGAAATCCCGAGTTTTTGCAAACCAGGTTCAAGTGCGATTCGCTCCGGGTGCACCGTGGTGTATGCCTGTTTGTTCGGCAGCTTTCGTTTCTCTGAGGATGTCAGGTTCCGTACTAATATCGGGGCGCCAAACAGCAGGCAGTCGAAATCCTGCGACCCGACTGCGTACGCATCACCTTTGCGGACCATGTAGCTTGCCTGGGCTTCACCCTCAGATGGTGCCTGGATATACGGGATCCCCAGTGCCTCAAGAAGCTGTTTGCTCTGCTCAACGATCTCGCTGGTCACCCGGGAGGTCTGCTGCGCCTTTGATTTTGCTTTCACCAAATCTCCTTTTTCGAGTGCTTCCTTCCAGTCACGCTCCGCCTGCTCTTTTCGTTCTCGTCGCTGCTGGATGGTCCGCGCCTTCAAAAGATGAGGCACCCCGTCGAACACATACACAGGGCGGATCTTTGCAGCAACCATGTTTGCGGTCCGATACAGTAGACCAGACAGATGCGAAGTGATTCTCCCCTGTGAATCCTTCAGAGGAGTACCATCACGCTGCCTGATACTTGAGAGGAACTGATGGAGGATATTGTAACCGTCCAGAACAACAACACGATTGCTGAAATCCTCAAACGCACAGTGCTCCTTGGCAAATAACTCCCCGAGATCGACACCCATTACGTATCCACATCTTTTCACGGGATAAATGCCTTTCTCACCCGATCCGATATGTTTAAAGAAAGGAAGGCAGATTCCCTCCTTTGATGAAACGAGACCTTATTTCCATGTTAGATGTGAAAGATGACCTTAACGATATCATAGCATTGAGCATAAAGCTCAAACGACAATCTAAGAAAGGAAAACGCATCGAGCATCTGAAAAGAAAGACCCTTGGGATGATGTTTGAGAAACCCAGTACACGGACACGGGTCTCCTTTGAGACCGGTATGACCTTACTAGGTGGGCATGCGATCTTTCTTTCTAGCAATGACATCCAATTGGGGAGAGGAGAAAGCATTGAAGACACCGCTCTTGTGCTCTCCCGCTACGTCGACATGATCATGTACCGGGCGAAGAGCAGCGAGGCGATGAGAGAACTAGCAAAACACGCAACCGTCCCTGTGATCAACGGACTAGACAACAAAGAACACCCTTGCCAGGTGATCACTGATCTGATGACCATCCAGGAACACAAAGGCAGACTCAAGGGACTGCAGTTCGTGTACCTCGGCGATGGGAACAACAACATGGCACATTCCTATCTTCTCGGCTGCGGTATAGCAGGGATGAACATCAGGATAGTCGCACCAAAACAATACTGGCCAGAGAAATATTACCGGGAAGAAGCAAAAAAACTTGGAATCACCGTCGAAATCACTGATAAACTACAGAACGCGACAAAAGATGCTGATGTCATCGCAACCGACACCTGGGTCTCCATGGGGGATGAAGCTGAAAAAGAAAAACGGGTCAAAGAGTTCAAGGGATACACGGTTGATACCATGCTGATGAGTGCAGCAAAACCAGATGCGATCTTCCTTCACTGCCTCCCTGCGTATTACGGCTATGAGGTCACCAGAGATGTCGCGTACGGTTCACAATCAGTCATTTTTGATGAAGCAGAAAACAGGTTGTGGGCACAGATCGGCATCATGGTCACGCTTTACCGGTGCATGTTCCCATAATTGACCAAAATCTCACTTGCCACCGTCCAGACCGGGAGCATCTCAGGGTACAGAGAGATCATTTCAGTGGCGATTGTTTCGATATCAGCATGAAACGCACCGGAGGGAAATCCACCAATGATGCAGAGAACATGGTTCTTTTTTTGTTTTTTTACTTCTTTGAAATAATCATGAAGTACCACCGATCTACCATCCTTTGAAAGTGCGACCACCAGATCTGCTTTTTGCGCTTCGACAACTTGCTGCAGCGAGATGTTTTCCTGCAAAGTAAGCAGAGGCTGTCGCTCATCGGGGACGACGTGCTTTTCAAAAAGCTGCTCCATGAGCCCAAGGAATCTATCGTAACTGCGCATGATGCGAGTCTTAGGGTTCACGGTGATAACCTTATCATCTCTGGTGTGAATAAGAATGTTCAGCTGACCTTGTTTATTGGCGACCGACTCTAGAGCAGTCAGCAGAAAAAGATGAGTCATATCAGGACGACCCCGCCTCCGCCCCTCAGGAAGAGTAGCCATCGCTGCATGATGATAGTTAGAATCTAGGAGAATCTGCGTCGGGGGTTTCCCACGCATCCTTGCATGTGCGATCACCGCAGGATGACGACTGAGCTCCACAGGCATAAGCTCCAGTTCAGATTCAGCAAGCACCAACGTCAACATCACATGGACCTCAGCTGAGGATCTCCTCAAGCCTGTTCTGCTTTATCCCAAACCGAATCTCCTGTGCGATACGCCGACCAGTGGAAAGATACGGCTCAATCAGCTCAGAATACGGCGAGCCTGAGATATAAGGGTTGGTGCCGGCGACGATACGAGCAGAAATTTCAAAGACCTTGAATTCCAGATCCTCAGTCACCACGGTTTCAAGACAGAACGGTCCGATGATCCCACCAAAAAGCTCAAGTGATTTTTCTACGACTGCTTCTCCCATCTTAAACACCTGCGGCAAGAGTGACTCCCGCATCACTATAGGGATGTTGCCGGTGACGACGAACGTCGGATGAATCCCCAGCTCCTCAAGCTCCGCAATAGAACCCAGACGCTGCACCTCATCAATCGTGGTCTCATCACGCCGATCCATGGATAGCAACTGCAGGCTTCCTTTCGAAAGCTTGTATGCATTGTCCTGAATCGGGGAGAAGAAATAATGAAGATAATACCTGGTCCCCATCACAAACTCCTGGATTGTATACGGCTTATCGTGTTTTACCCGTTTGGAGAACTCCGCAAAGGTCTTGGCGATAAAGAACCCTTTGCCGCCTTTCGCACCATGATATTTCACGATCACTGGTTTTTCGATGTTCCGCGGATCCTTAATCTCCTTTGGCATGGTGATTCCCGCACCCTCAAGCCAGACCCGTTCTTTTTCACGGTCTGACTCCCACATCAACACATGTCGGTTCCCAAACGTGGGCACCTGCAGGTTAAGAAAATTCTTCGGACCAAGATACTCGACAAACGAACCATGCGGAATGACCAGAACGTTTTTTTGTCTAAGCTCATCAGCGTATTTTGCGATATCCCTGTAGTTGTCAACGATGAGAAACTCATCGGGTTTACCCAGTGGAAACGCATCGTAGAATTTCTTTACCTCACCAACTGAGATCCCCAGTGTCTTGAATCCTTCTTTTTTAGCACCGTGAAAAATCTGAAGACTGGAATGCGAACAAACGGTCGCAATCGTCAGGTTTTTTGTATCATAGGTGGAGAGTAGTTCTTTTATGTTTACTTCAGCCATACCATATCTGACTCCCAATGGAAGGATAACGCAGCCCCTTTTTTTATCAGTTTCGCTGCAAAAAAAAATAACCAAAATAGGACAGATACCACTAAAATCGTTTCCTGTTGTCCCGCAGGCCTTCGACGATTTCCTTACCAAAATCAGTGAGCCGATACAGCTTAATGTCCCTATGTCTGCCGCCCTCGATCTGCTCAACAAGATTCAGGCTCATCAGCGATTCATCATCACGATAACGAGTATTCATCCCACGCAGCGCTCCGATCACATTGGTTGGGGTGGTCTTGACATTGTACGCGATCTCAGAGGTATAACTGCCGCTTGGGCTAATCTCAAACAGGTAATCTGCGATTTTCTTCCGCACGCTACTTCTCCGAAGCGACCTGATAATAAGAGGCTTTAACATATCAGGAGAAATAACTGCTTTCTCTCCATCCAGCATCCCTTTTCCACTTAGTTAAAATGGAATTGCGTTTCCCATTAATAAACTAATCGGTTCGGTTTCATCGGACCGATAATTATTTAGTACTGAAACGAAACAGATAAATGCCTGTTCGCGTTTACCGTGAGGTAGGATGGGATACTCATGTCAATCAAGAAAGAACTATTAAATGAACTATCAGAACGCCAGCTCAAACAACTCGCGGAAAGCAAAGGAATTATCTTTAAGTTAAACACGGTCCAAAAGAAATACTATCAGAAATGGGCTGAGCGAGACAAACTCGTCGATATCATGGCAACGAACAATCAAATCACGGTTCCCGAAATAGAAAAATTTATTCAAACAAAGAAATTCTAACCAATCATCTGCTGGTCGCAACACCGATTTTCTTACAGTATTTCTGAATAGGACAACGACTGCAGAACGGTGAGACCGGCACACAGATTGTTTGGCCGAACCTGACAAACAGATCATTGAAATCATCCCAATATTCTGGCGGAAGGGCCTTTGAAAGAGCGTGTTCGGTTTCTTCTGGTGTCTTGGTCCTTATCCAGCCAAGTCTGTTCGGGATCCGATGGCAATGCGTGTCAATGGGTAGGTACCCGTGTTTCTTATGACCGTAGACCATGACGATGTTTGCAGTCTTCCTGCCAACTCCTTTGAGCGTAAGCAGTTCTTCAAACTCGTCTGGGACTTTCCCTTTGTATTTATCAAGCAGGGTGCGGGAGATTTCCTTTATCCTTTTTGCTTTGGTCTTATAGAACCCAACCGGATAAATCATGGTCTCGATTTGTTTTTCGGTCAAACCAAGGATTTTCTCAGGTGTATAATACTTCGTTAGTAATAGTCTTGACGCTTTTTCGGTCACCTCATCCTTTGTTCGCAGGCTGAGCAGACAGGAGATCAGCGTCACAAACGGCGTATCAGGGAAGTCTTGTTTTTTTCGGGAAACAACTGGCTTACCAAGGATTTGTAATTCTTCTTTGAGAGCTGAAAAGATTTCATAGGCATTTGGTATGGTATGCGTCATGTAAAAAAAAGAAGGCATCATTGTTTAATAAAATAATCTCTTGTAAAAAGAAAAGAAAAAAAAGGAAAAAAGAAAGGATGCGATTTATCGTCGTCGTCTCAACAGGATTGCTGCAATTCCCACAGCTGCGATAACAGGGATTACTTCGAAACCCGGTGTTTTCGTCCCTCCGCCGGTGCTGTTTCCACCAGTGGTATTCCCTCCGGTGGTATTACCATCAGTAGTTCCGCCAGTAGGAGGTGTAAACGGGAGTTTCGAGTTCGGAGCCCAGTCACCCCACCATTCATTCGTTTGATCTCCAAAAGTGGTGGTGTATTCAAAAGCATACCCCCAAAGCTCAACCGTTGATGTATCACCAAGGACATCAAGAACAACACTCAGTGTATTACCAGAAACAGTGACATTGTCTGCTGAAGTAAAATTAAACGTACCTCCTTTCATTCCGTAACCAACGCCAGTTCCGTTCGAATACGAGAGCCAATAGGTCGTATCAGTGCTATTGTAGTATACCCAGTAAACAATTTTATCAGACGTTTGAATGGTCCCTGATACTTTCAAACTAAGCGTTATTTTATTACCATTCACCGTATAAGCGACTTCTGTGATGTCGATGTTTGGTTTATTTCCAACATTTCCTACCCACGACCATGCAGTCCCCGATTGTGCCCAATGCCAAACATCACCAGTTCCGTCTGAAATACCCGTAGCTGCTGCCGTAAAGCATGAACCCAACAATATTAACACACTTATCATTACGATACCAAAATTTCTCATTTTCATTATAATATACCTCCGTAACAGGGAAAGAAAGTAGTTCTTTTAAAGCTATCGAAAAAAAATACATCGGTAGGAGATAGGGGCATTTCTTTTAACGATGACGTGTAATTCAAATAGTTATTCATTGCTAAGATACAACAATATACCTAACCCTATGCTTTCAAATAACGACACGATCACAAGAATCTGACCTAAACCGCCCAATTCAAATCCAATACTTTCACGGATACCATGGCCAAACGGAATTGCTGAAGAAACAAACAACGAGCGCAAGGTATTGACCGAAAAAATTGATTGAATAAATAAGGGGACTAAAAAGAACAATAAACCAGCGATGTATTTTGATTTTGTTTTTACGAATACTCTGAAATATACTGCGATAAGACCGATTAAGAGGAACATACTGATGCAGACCACAATAACTCCGAGTGTCGGCAGGAATATTTCAGAGGGAGTAAGGGGTGTAACTCTAAAGGGAAAATCTGGAGGTACATAAGTACCAAATTCGTCAGCAAAATGTTGTATTCTATCATTTGCTTCAGTGACAAAAATATTGGACAAAATCAACCCAAGGACAGTACCACCAATAATCAACACAATCAAGAGCTGAATTGCTTTTTTATTCAAGGTTGAAATTTTTTCTTCCTTTATCAGATTATCGTTCATAGTGCCTTTCACCTATTTATGTATCCTACTCTTTATTTGATTTTTTCCCAATTTTATCCCAAATCTCTGTGAAATGTTGTTTATTCGCGACAAGGTTTTCGGTCGGAAAATAGGTTTTACCATATCCACCACCAACCGAGGTAATCATACCATTTTCTTCTAACACCTTCAGATGATAACGAACGGTCTTGTATTCTATTTCAAGATTCTTTGAAAGCTCATTGGCATTCTGGGGTTTTATAAAAAGCTCCTCAAGAAGTTTCCCCCGGTTAAACCCACCAAGAGAGTTGGCGATAAGCCAATACAGCACATTTTTCAAAGAATCCATCAAGCAAACCTTTGACAGTGAATTCATGACCTTGTTTAATATGCTTTTTAAAAAAAATTTGGGAGCAAATTGGGAAGGAATTGGGAAGAAAAAATATAAATAAAAAATAACTAAACAATTCGTAGAAGAAAAAGACGGAGGTCGTTGTTATGGACGAAAGTTATGAACATAAAAAGAAGCAAAAAAATCGAAGCATAATCGTCTTTGTTGCCCTTTGCATCGTTGCGATGCTCACCGCAGGCTATTTCATTAGCGGGTCGCTGAACTCTATTGCGATTTCATCAAAAACCGAACCCCTGCAACAACAGACAGATACCAGTTCATATGAAAATATCAATACGAAAAATCCCGCTATCACTTATGTATATAATACGACGTCCCTTGCGCAACTGTATAAAGATGTCAAAGACTCGGTCGTCGTCATCACCGGATATGTCGTACAATATTCATTTTTCGGGCAGCAATACTCTGAAGTCCAAGGCTCTGGTTTTATCTATGAATATAAAAATGATATGGTTATCATAACCAACAAACACGTGGTTAACGACGCGATGAACATCACGGTCACCTTCTCAAACGGGGATGGATACCCTGCGACCGTCGTTGGCTTTGACGCCTATTCGGATTTAGCGGTATTATCCGTTGAAGCACCATCTAGAGAGTTCCATCCTCTTCACATCACTAGCTCTTCGACCCTGCAAGTTGGTGACCCGGTGGTCGCCATCGGCAGTCCTTTTGGGTTAGGTGGAACAATGACCACGGGCATCATCAGTCAACTCGGCAGAACCATACAAGACTCGGTCGCAGGAAATTTCCCTATCGCCAACATCATTCAAACAAGTGCTGCAATCAACCCAGGGAACTCAGGGGGACCACTCTTGAATTACGAAGGAGAGGTAATCGGGATTACCACAGCGATCATACAGAATTCAAATGGACTGGGGTTTGCCGTCCCATCAAATACGATACTACGAGAAGTAGCATCGCTCATCACGACAGGTGCCTACAGCCAACACCCGTGGGTCGGAATATCGGGTACAGACATGACCTATGCGATCGCACAATCCATTGGTGCTAACGTCACCTACGGCTGGCTCATTACCCAAATCACGGACAGCGGTGCAGCTGCACAGGCAGGGCTGCAGGGTGGAAACCAGCAGGTCAGAATCAATGATCAATGGGTGACTATCGGTGGGGACATCATCGTTGCGGTCGATGGAACACGCATCATTAACGGTGACACATTCATGTCGTATCTTGAAGAACATACGACGCCCCATCAAACCATTCACGTCACCATCATCCGAGACCACCATTTCCAGGATGTTTCAGTTGAACTGAAACAACGACCAGGTGCGAATTAACCGACCAATGAGTTGTGCCAAACTTCCCTATTTTCTTTCCTCCTCCTCTTTGTGTTATCATCTTGGCACAACTCATCTCCCTTTCCATCTGAGCTGCAAATCCCACAGCCCCTAAAAAAAAATTATAACAGATAGATATGGAAAGGAATGAAGACATATGGATAAAAAAAGAACTCAAAATACCATACCATCGCATGTCTGCTATTCGAAACAAAATGAAGCGAATGCAAAATCAGTAACCCTGAGCAAGGAATTTGTCCACATATTTACTAAAATTATTTTTCATGAGAAATAACATATTTTTTGTCTAAATTCGGAAAGGAATTGGGAATGAATTGGGAAAAATCGATATATACTTCTCAAGATGTCTTCTTGGTAATGAAAAACGACATGCTGAAAAATCAAAGAAAAAAAATTGACAATCTTATAGTCGGTTAAGGCGAAAGAAATGACTGCAACAATAATAGAGCTTCAAGGCGTTAAAAAAATCTATAAAATGAATGGTGTGGAAACACCAGCGCTCCGTGGTGTTGATCTGAAAATCAGCAAAGGTGAGTTTGTTGCCATCATGGGTCCAAGCGGGTCAGGGAAATCGACGTTATTGCACATGGTCGGTGCGCTGGATAGACCAACATCAGGAAAGGTACTTCTGGATGGCGTCGATATCTCAACATTAAAAGAATCTGACCTTGCTCGATTGAGAGGAAAGAAAATCGGTATTGTTTTTCAATTTTTTAACCTGCATCCAACGTTGACCGCATTGGAAAACATCGAGCTTCCTATGATCGTTATAGAAAAAGAGAAAAAGGAACGACAACAAAGAGCTCTGGAATTATTAAAAGCAGTTGGTTTAGAGCATCGAGCGCACCATCTTCCATCCCAGATGTCCGGTGGGGAACAGCAACGCATCGCGATTGCCCGAGCGCTGGCAAACGAACCTGAAATTATTCTTGCTGATGAACTGACTGGAAATTTAGATACAAAAACAAAAGCGGAGATTATGAATTTTTTATTACAATTACAGAAGGAGAAAAAAATGACGGTTACGGTTATTACGCATGAACCTGAGATAGCACAATATGCGGAGACCATTATTCGAATCGTTGATGGAAAAATAGCCCAAGGGGGTTAAAAGAACATGAAAAAAACATATTATGTTATGACAGTTGTATTGAGTTGTTTGCTTCTATTCAATACAGTAGGCAGTTTCAACGCATCAGCAGCAGGACTTCAGGTTACCTTTACCACAAATCCCACGATAGTTGCACCAGGGACAAATGGGTACATCCAGGTGAATCTCAAAAGCATCGGGACGGCAATAAGCAGCATTGACATTACCGCAAGCTCCTGGGATCCAAATACCGTCATCCCGCAAGGGAACTGGGAAGTCGATGTCGGAAGTTTGGATAATGGAGAATCCTATTCTGTTATCTACGAATTTAAAATACCAAGTAATGCTTCTCCGGGGTTATACCAAGTGCTTTTTGAAATCAATGGAGGAAACACGATCAGACAGACTGCGATTGTTCAGGTTCAAGATGCAACCGTTTTGGATCTAACTTCAGTGACGCCAACATCGATCACAATCGGAGTAGCAACAACCCTTCTTTTTAATATTACAAACAACGGTGGAGTTAACTTAGAAAATATCCTATTTACCTGGAAA